>NZ_JBXSQJ010000005.1:0-116967 GCF_057063585.1 Gilliamella sp. X-60
GATATAAATGCCTGTTCATCGTTTTGTCCTTATTTTCATTACCTTAATTATTCTAGTGTCTCGATAGCTTTAACTACTCTATATTCTTGATGCTAGATGTTAATAATTCCAGTTTACGTTAAACCCTTTGATGATGTAAGTTCTTAAACCCTTGCTCTATATCGCATAAATCGAGCATTTGGGTTTTCTTGCTGACATAACACTATCACATTCAATTAATTCAACCTGATTAATATTGAAACATAATAACTCAACCGGAAAGTCTATCTGTCCAGTTGTCGTGCTTGGTAGTAATAAATGAATATCAGGTGAGATGGGATTTAACGAATCTTGCAGAGCTTTTTGACGTTCTTGCTGGTAGATCAACAGTGTTTGTGTTGACAAGGGCTCGGCTAACACGATAGTGACGGGATAGATAACAAAGGCTAAACTTAATAGAAATTTTTTCATCACAACGCTTCAAAGTCCAATTTTCACTCAATTATTACATAAAATTTGCGCAAAAATACTAAACTGAAACGGATAAAATGTCTATATAAAAAAATAGACAACTTTTATTATATAATAATTTTTTATATTATTTTTAAAGATATTTTTATTACTTATTTAGTTTGTATTTTATGATTTTTATATAATTTAATCACTTTTACATTCTCAACATAAGGAAAATTGCAATATTAAAATATTGTTGAATTAGCATTATAAATTTATAGCATGCTAGACAACAATCTTTATATGCTTTAGTTACAATCAATAAATTATTAATAAAAAATTTTTTATTATTTAGATTTTAATGCCCTGCTACTTTCGAGAATAAATTAATAATCACCACACCAAACATAATAAATCCCATGCCGATTAGCGCAGCGAGATCCAATGATTGTTTTAAGAAAATCCAAGCGATTAAACTGATTAGTACAATCCCGATTCCAGACCATATTGCATATGCAATACCAACAGGGATTGTTTTTAATGCTAATGAAAGGAGATAGAACGAAGCGCTATAACCAATAATAGTAATAATTGAGAAAATAAGATTGGTAAAACCATTTGATAGTTTCAATGAAGATGTCGCTATCACTTCACAAATAATTGCAACAAACAGTAATAAATATGAATTCATCTTAATGCCCATAATCGTTAAATTAAAAAGCTAATTTTCTAAAATCGACGCTGAATCCTTTAGATTAACCAACTTTAATTAACTGCGTAAACGTTAATAGATAAAGCCAATATTTTCGTGCCTTATTTTTGCATCATTAATTATGAATCAAAGGTAAAATAGATAGCTATTAACGCTTGAAAAGGAAGATATTAATGGTGGGTTGTGAGGGGATCGAACCCGCGACCAATTGATTAAGAGTTCCCTGTACACACCTTTAAAATCAACCACTTACAAAATAATCAACGAGTTATAAAATCAATAAGCATCAATAAACCGCTATATTAATTAACTCAACCGCCATTATACCGCCATTTAAATATTATTGAAAGGGTTCAATTTTATAGCATCTTCAAAATGGTCAGGTGCAAAATGTGCGTAGCGCATCGTCATTTTGATATCTGTGTGCCCTAGTATTTTTTGTAATACTAAAATATTACCACCATTCATCATAAAGTAACTGGCAAACGTATGGCGTAAAACGTGGGACAGTTGACGATCGGGTAATTCTATTTGTGCGCGTTTAATTGCTGAACGAAAAGCTGAGTAACACGGAGTAAATAACGTCCCTTTCTTTTTGTTGATTTCGTCAAACAATACTTTATCAATAGGTATTGTTCGGTTTTTCTTGCCCTTTGTTTTTAAGTATGTAATTGATTGATTTCTTACTTGCTTATCTTGCAATGATTCGGCTTCGCTCCAGTGTGCACCTGTTGCTAAGCATATTTTAATAATCGTTAACAAATCTTTGGCTTTGCTTTCTTTTGCTGACGCTAACAATTTTTTTATTTGCTCCGTCGTTAGATATGCCATCTCCTGTTCGTCAATTCTAAATTGTCGAATGCGATCGACCGGGTTTTTTAGCTTCCACTCCCCCAGTCTAATTAATTCGTTAAACATTGCTTTAACATACGTTAACTCTAAGTTTAACGTTCTTTGTGATACAGTCTTAACTCGCTCAGTTCGATAAATTTCCCCGTTTAGTCGTTTTGATCTGTATTCTGTAAAATCTTTGGCGGTAAAGTTTGCTGCAATTGGGTTATTTATACTATCTGCAATAAATAACAACGTAGTATAAACATTTTCGCCGTCACTCAGTGTTTTACCGTGCGCGTTATGCCACAGCTCGATCAGATCTGACAACCGCCGCCGATCTTGCTTTTCAGCAATCCACGGCTTTGTGGCTGCTTGTTCTTCGATATAGCTTTCATAAGCAAGCGCTTCGCCTTTCGTCGCAAAGGTTTTACGAATGCGCCTGCCGCCCTCTAAATATTTTTCAAACAGCCATTTGCCGTCACTTTTTTTTCTTACTGTCATTATTAATCACTAATTCGATTCTTTGGCTTTACAAATATTTTTTAACCATTCATCAAGCTTAATTTTTTTACCGTCTTCTAATTGAATCATTGTTGTTATTTTGTTAACTGGTATCATTAGCTCTTTGTTACTAGATGTTACGTTTACCTTTAAATATTCTTCGTTGCTATTGCTTTTGTAATATTCTCTAACTGTGAACAAATCCCTTATTGTTTCACCTGATATACGGTGCGAAAAAGTTACTTGTTGCGGTGGTTCAAATACCAACATAAGGCGAGGTTTATATAATTCGTCTCTTACAAAGTTTGCAAACCCAAACATTTCACTAAGATCTATTTTTAACACTTTTCTACATAAATCTGTAAATTCGTATCGTGTTGTTCCTATAAGTATCATTGTTTCTAGCTCTCTTTCGTCTGTAACGATTTTAGTGCCTTTTTCGGGATCTGTTAATGTTATATAAAATCGTCCATCCTTATTTAAGGTTAGTTTTGTGATGACACCCTCTAGCCTTTGTTTATTATCATAAATTCTAAATGATGCGGGCTTGGTTTCTCCCTCCCAGATAACTGCAACACCATCTATCATTTTGTAATTCATGCTTTCGAAATTTTGCTCTTTGTACTTTTCTTCCTCTATAATTCTAAGACGCTCTGCTCTATCTAATGCTTTTTGCTGTCTATGCTCTTCTAATTTTTGGTTGATTTTCGCAAAAAAGGAGGGTTTCTCTGGTAGATTTGTTTCGATAGGCTGGGTGTTTTGTTGTTGTGGATTATTTCTCGTTTTCACGGCTTTAATAATCCATAAAACAAAAGATACAGGTATGGCAAGAATGGAGAAAAAACCTACAAAAGCAACTAATGCGTAAGGTTGATCATTACTCTTGTGTGGCATCATCGCACAAACAATAAAAATTAAAAAACTAGCAAAAAATACATGTCCAACAGTAATTCTTTTTTTCATATTACCTATATTCCTATATTTTATTTAAAGTTATTATTTTTTTGGATTCTTTATTTCACAATTTTGAGCTTCTTCTAAAAACAATTTGAAAGCATTATCTAAACTCTTAAATGTTCTTGTTTCCATTCTTAGGCTACCAACTCCGCAGGGTCTAGATTTTGATGTTGATGTATAAAAAATAACTGACGGCTTGCTTTTAGGTTTGCCATTTTTATAAGAATCATATAAACAAATAAACTTTAAATGACTGCCTTTTTCATTTACTCCTTCTTCAAAAGATACATTCCATCCAAAGCCTTCTAAGGTTTCTTTAAATGCTTCATAAATTTTTTCTATCGTGATGCTTATAGACTCTTTTTTTGTTTGCTTTTCATCAATATCAAATTTGGTTATTTCATTATTTTTGTCGAGTATTTCAATTTTGCTTATACTGAACGACTTTACCCGATTTTGTTCAGTATCTACCGCTTTGAGTGCGTCGCCCTCAATGCTTCGAGGTATGATCGTTCTTATTCCGCCCGGTTTTGATCCGCCATGATAAATAATATTAAGTGCTTCACCTGATTCAATTGCCTTTAATAAATACTCTGAAATTGTCATCCTCTTTCCTTTTTTTATTTCTGTAAATTAAACGTGGCTCTTAAAAATACTCCCTTTTAATAACTGATACTCATCATCAGTAATAGCACCGCTGCTTTTAAGTGCTGCAATTCGTTCTAGTTTTTCTAATACCTCGCTTGATAGTTCAATCGATTTTTTTTCCGTTTTGATACCGTCGATGCTTGGTTCACCCTCACCAGTGCAAAGCCAATACGGATTTGCTCCTGTTTCTAAAGCACACCTTAAAACATAATCGTAAGGGAAAGTATTTCTTTGCACCCTGCTAGCCATAACACCAGCACTAATACCCCATCTATCGCCTAATGCTTTGATCGTGTTTAGCCCGTAGCTTTTCACAATTCTTGAAATCACATTTTTACATTCATCATCAAAAAACATTTTTCTGCCCTTAAAAAAATATTAGCAAAGAATAATGTTGACATTACTATTTGCTAATGTGTAATATACAAACATTAGCAAATAGTAATCAAAACACACTAATAAACACTAATAAACATTAATTAAGGAATGATGCCTTATGACGATTCAAATTGCAATAGCTATACCTGCCCCATTTGTCACGGCTCAGCAATTCGCCGATTTGGCAAAAATGCCGTTGGCAACTGTTAAGGGTAAAATCCAACGTGGTGAACTCCCTATACGCAAGAAGAAAAGCAACGCAGGAACGGCTAGCCGTGAAACCCCATTAATTAACATGGTCGCCTTAACGTTAGAGGGCGCAGCTGGTTACAAGGGTAATCTAGTAGTCAACATTGAGGGAGCAGAATAATGGCTCACTCATTCTATTTAAAAAAGGCCGCTCGGCAACCAACCCCGATCGATATTCAAATCAATACCCACAACCCGAAAGGTTGGATTGAAAAATCAAACGGGCAGGCAATTAAGTTGCATCAACCATTATTGATAGGTGATGAAGATGAACGTAGCACAAAGCACTCAAACCATTGAGCCACGCAGTTTGATCCGTGAGTTCAATCGGATTTTAAGCGGCAAACGTAGCCTTGTCCGTTCAGCTTTTAATAATTTAAAACCGGGTCAAAAGCGTTTATTGCTGAGTGCGTCGGGCATCGAACAGCGTACAACAACCATTTACAACTCAGATAGTCAGTTTACACATGCTTGGCAAATGCAATATGACGATCTGACAGATAACGAGATCGACGATTTAAAAAAAGGCTTGCGCAGGTTGCAATCGATTATCGATGCATTCGCACTATGTGAAGAAGAAGATTTTAAAAAAGAAACTAAATACAGGTGGCAAAAATGAACATGACAACACTTAAGGGCGATGCATTACTGCAAGCCCTAAAGCAAGCTAAAGACGAAACTAAAAGCGGGTTATGTGATGTATTCACTGCAAAGCTGGAACGACTAGCTACACATATCCGCACTAATTACTTAACACCGACCGAGTCGGCCGAGCTACTAGAACAAGAAGCCGAAGCCATGCGCAATCAACAAAAGGAAGAAGTTTAATGGCAGATTTAGCAGATATCGCACAATCGCACATTGAAACGGTTGCCGCCGTGGCTGTGAAAAATGCAAGTGCAAAGGTTTACACCGGCAAATCATCACTTTATTGCTGTGAATGCGGCGAGCCAATACCGGAGGCAAGACGTGACGCCGTGCCGGGTTGTAGTTTGTGTGTTTATTGTCAGCAGAAAGAAGAACACGAGGTAAAGCATGGGCTTAATAAATAAATTGCGATCCGCCATGGGTTATACCCCGCCGCACGCCCGCATACTTGCGGAACTGCAAGAACTTGCGGATCACTTTGAAAAATCTTGGTGTTTGCAGCGTGAAACACCGCTACTTAAAACAAAAAATAAAGGAGAAAAAGAGATGCTTTGTGAATCTGAAAATAAATCTTGCAAAACAATTAAAATTATGAATATAGATGATCATCAGTTTGAGTTAATTATGGGCTATGGCGTGCGAGTAATGAGCGTCTCTAAAGAGCGAGCAAAAGAATTAAAGTGTGCAACAATCTTTGCTATTGCGTGCGGTAGCGATGCGATTATTTGTGAAGCAATCGGTTTATATGATTCCAAGGTTAATATCTACACAGATATTCTTGAGTTTGAAATCAAAGAAGTCGAAGCGGAATAAATCAATCAATAATCAATCGGGGCAATCAGCCCCAAATATTTTAAGGCTCAAAAAAATGTGTGTAGAAAAATCCTTTTTAAAATGGGTCGGCGGTAAAGGTCGGCTTATTCCTCGATTATTACCTCACTTGCCAGACGGCAAGCGGCTAATAGAGCCGTTTGTCGGGGCGGGTAATGTGTTTATTAATACTAATTATGATAGCTATATATTAGCCGACAAAAACAAGGATCTGATTAACGTTTACACGTGGTTACGCGACGATTTAGCCGGATTAATAAATACTGCTCAATCATTATTTGATAGTAATATCGATTTTTATGAAATTCGCTGCCGCTTTAATTGCAATATAACGCAACCATTTACGTTAGAACGTGCTGCTGAGTTTATCTATTTAAATCGCCATTGCTTTAACGGCATTTGTCGTTATAACCAAAAAGGCGAATTTAATGTACCGCACGGCAAATATAAAAAAGTTTATTTCCCAAAAACTGAACTAATCGCATTTAGCAATAAGCTGATCTCCGTCCCAGTTACATTAATGGCGGCAGACTTTAGGGCTGCGATCGAAATGGCCGAGGATGGCGACGTTATTTATTGCGATCCGCCGTACATCTCAGGCACTAAAAACGATATTTTTACTGGCTACACCCCCCACAAATTTAATTACCCGGTTACGAAATTGTTACGTGATTTACTGGTTCATGCCGTTAGACGTGGAGCAACTGCGATCGTATCAAACAGTAACAACACAATAGTAAGAGGTATTTTTAGTGATTTCGAAATCTACGAAATCGAGGCACCTCGTTCAGTTGCAGCAAATGGCAATCGTCAGCCTGCAAAAGAAATTATTGGCGTGTTAACGCCGGATATGGTTTAGAGGCTAGACAATGAAACTACATAACTTAAAAATTCAAACAGAACATTTTGAAGCGATTTTAGCAGGAAGAAAAACAGCAGAATTACGTATCAACGATCGTAATTATAGTGTCGGCGATGTGCTGTGTTTACATGAGTTTGCTAATGGCAATTATACGTGCCGCAAAATTCTTCGACACGTTTCTCACATATTAGATGATGAAAAATATCTACAGAAAGGCTATGTAATGCTTAGTCTTGTCAAAGATAGTCAGTTAACACCAGCACAAGAATAACATGACGACAATCACGCAAAACTTACCACCAATTAGTAACAGGGCTAAATCTGCCCTGCTTTTAGCTATGCGTGATTTTTACGATACGGTTGGCAAGTTTTTACCAACAGAACACATTCAGCCAAAATCACAATACGCCACAGTTCGCAGGCCACCCAAAGAATTGACTATTATTGAGCGCCCGCTTTGGGAGCAGATACCGCATGAATATGATTATTTCCATTCATATTTTTGTGATACTCCACAGTTTATCGGTGGTTATTTTGCTCGCAAGTACGCAACGCTGTATCAAGAAAAAGGCTCAAAAGTTGCTAATACCTATTTACGCACTTGTGGGCTAATCCGTTGCACCGAAGTGCAGCGGCAATACGCAATAAATGCCGGAAAAAGCCTACTTGCGCAAGAATTCTATAAACAGCTATCGATATTACCAACTTTAGACAAAATCGACGTTGAAGAACTTGGCGGGAAGATTGCAGGCTATATGCACAATCTAATTATTAAATTTTTAGAAACTGATGAATTTAAGTTAAGCAATAACGCTCATGAATTAGCTATCTATAAATTTGCATTAGAACAACTCAAACCGTTAAAAATTACAGCGCCCTACTTTGCTGATTATAAAAAAGGTGAAATCAGTGAACAGCAAATTGTTATCGCACTAGCTAAATTATCAGATGATAAATGGTGGAAAAGCAGATTAAAGCGGACATGGGGCTTTCAACGTGAGCATTTAGCCATTGCTGCCGGACAAGTACAAAAGCACGCAAGCCCTTATGCAAGCCGTACTTGCATTGGCGAATGGAAAGAACAAAAACGGAAAAACCGTGAATGGCTCAAGAATCAATGTATAGAAAATACTGAAACAGGAGAACAATTTGAGCTTGTTTTACAAGTCGATAAATCCAATGCTAACCCTGCGATCCGCCGTTGCGAATTAATGGTTCGTATGCGTGGGTTTGAAGATATTGCGGATGAATTCGGCTACGAGGGGGCATTTATAACATTGACTGCGCCGTCAAAATATCACGCTGTACACGCTAAAGGCGGCTTTGTCAAAAACTGGAACGGCTGCACACCACGGGACACGCAGCGTTATTTATGTGGCGTATGGGCAAAAATCAGGGCAAAGCTTAATCGTGAAAATATCAAAATTTTTGGTTTTAGAGTTGCTGAGCCGCATCACGACGGTACGCCGCACTGGCATATTTTGGTTTTTATGCTGCCAGCACACAAACAGCGGGTTTATGAGATTATGCAAACTTATGCACTAGAAGAAGACGGTGGCGAACAGGGTGCGCAGTGCGCTCGCTTTAAGTTTGAAAATATCGAAAAAGAAAAAGGCTCGGCAACCGGTTACATTGCTAAGTACATTTCTAAAAATATTGACGGTTATCAACTTGATAATGAGGTCGATGACGAAACAGGACAAAACTTAAAAGAAATGGCGAAGAACGTAACGGCTTGGGCTAGCCGTTGGGGTATTCGTCAATTCCAACAAATTGGCGGCGCACCCGTAACGGTTTGGCGTGAACTTCGTAGACTTGGCAGTCAAAAAGTCGAAAGCCCTGCAATCGATCCGGTTTTGGCCGCAGCTGATGCAGGCGACTGGGCGGCTTACACTCAATTACAGGGCGGCGCGATGGTACAGCGCAAAGATTTACGGGTAAGAGTCTCGTACGAAGAGGCGCAAAATCAATTTGAGGAGGACGTCAAAAAGATTAAAGGGGTATTTTCCCCAATCGTTGGCGCAGCCTCTTTTATTTGTACACGTCTGATCAAGTGGGCGATCGTCTCTAAAAATAGGAGCGATAGCGACGCTCGGAGTTCTGTCAATAACTGTACGCAGATTAAAAAATCCCCGCTAGACGATCAGCGTGAAGAAATTAGAAAACAATTAAAAACAATCGGTCTTCCTGATGATAATTTCACCATAAACAAGCTTTATTTACGTGAAAGTATAAAAATTAGCCACAACCAATATTTAAAATTAGATAACACTTTGGACGGTGTGCATCTCATCGTTAGCAATTCGCCAAGCCGGCCTAAAAAGCCCGTTAAAAATGATTTTGTTGAGTTTGATTTTTGATAATTTGGGATAAATACACATGTTGACAATAAAAGTAAAACCGATATATAGTAAAAATACGTTAGCAAAATCTAACGTCAAGATTGACCTCTTGAAACTTACAAAGAGCATAACCGCTCAAAGCGGTATTTTTATGCGCGCTTAGTCATACCTATTCTATGGTGGGCTGGGCAAGGGCTTCGAAAGAAGCGCCGTTTTCTTTGTAGGCGGTAAGGTCAACCTTGTTCAGTTCACCACCAATAATTGACCTTGTTGGCGGTGTTTACTTAATTTATTATACAAAGGTAAATACTATGAAAAACTTTAACCAACTTACATCAGTCGACACATCAGAAAACGTTATCATCCATCTAAATAATTTTGCAAAAATCGAACAAGCCGAAACAATCGCCCGTAATTGCATCAATGCACATTCAACCCCTGCCGATTTTATGGTTATAATTTGCTGTATTGCGGATTTATTGCATGCGGTGATTGAAAAATCTGAATAAAATTAGGTGGACTGGGCAAGGGCTTCGAAAGGAGCGCCGTTTCGTTGAGCGGTAATGCCAACCTTGTTCAGTTTACCGCCAAATGCTTTATATGGTTTTATGTAATAAAAATCAGATAGTTAGACATTGATCACATTTTTTTAATTTTTTCTTGCCAAGTGATAGCTGTATAAATATACATGTATTTATGTACAGTTATTAAAGGATGAAAAAATGGATCAAATAACAATAAATAGCATTAAGTTAGAACAAGCCGAATTTTTAAACAAATTAATGATTGATGCTGAGTTATCAAACAATGATATAAAAATTGGCTTATGTTTGTTGCATGAAATATTATTAAAAATGAAAGATATTGACAAAACCAAAACTAAGCAGGATTAATCACATCAAAAGCCAGTTGATTACCTCGGCTGGCTAAATACGCATTTAATCTATCTAGCCCTTTCGCGCTTGGACTTAACACTCTATCAAATTCCGATTTAATTCTAAACGTCAAGCCACATTCCGGATCTGAACATGAACAATATTGATAATTTAGCAATTTGTGGGTTCTTGCGGTTTTTGTAATTACGGCTTTTTGGCCGCATTCGGGGCAAAGTAATAAAGGGGTTCGGCTCATGTTATTACCTCATATCTACACACAAGCCTATTATATCATAATTTTCTATTTACTCACTTGTTAATGGTGCTATTTTTTCGAATTTTAACAACAATTTATCTTTAAATGGTGAACGTTGGATATCTTCATCATGGTTTATAGTTTCAGTAATTAGATCTTGCAGTACTTTCGTCTCTGTCGCCATGTAATTTTTACGTAATTTATCAATATCACCATTATTACTACCGTTCTGAGCAACAACACCAGCCAGCCCCGCCGGGTATCTGTGCGCATTTAATAAATCTTGTGATGAAATCGTCTTAATGTTAGCAAATTCATCTTTTGCGCTCATGTCGCCAACCGGGATCAGTTTTACACCGTCTGGGCTGCCGTTCGGTATATTGATAAACATACTGCGGAAGTTGCCAACACCTTTACTTTTTGCAATTTTTTCTTTTATTTCTTCT
The DNA here is from genome assembly GCF_057063585.1 of Gilliamella sp. X-60. Taxonomy (NCBI): domain Bacteria; kingdom Pseudomonadati; phylum Pseudomonadota; class Gammaproteobacteria; order Orbales; family Orbaceae; genus Gilliamella; species Gilliamella sp. X-60. The sequence continues at coordinate 10,972 of NZ_JBXSQJ010000005.1, forward strand.
TCCAGTTCGTCGCTTAAATTTGGATCAGTTGCGTAAAAAATGTAACCCATGTGTGCGCCGTTATTATAATATCTTCGTCTGAACATTGTGGATTCGCTATTGAGCATTGCACTATTTACGCCACCCATATAATCCGGTAGTCCATAAATGCGCTGGGTAGTGTCTGGTTGGCGAATATAAATTACATCGCCTGGATCATATGTAATTGAGCCGTTTTTTTGTGGTAATACATATCCGCCGATTTGTGTTTCAGTAGCATCTTTTTTTACTCTAAAGTAAAGCGACATGAGCGGGTATAATTCGGTAACTTGGCCAAAAATATTGCGGCGTTTTAATAATGGTAAATCACCAAACACAATCAGATTTAAAAAGCACTCTAACGCATGTTGGTAGCTGAGTCCGCCACCAATAAAGGTACTTAATAACATGTTTCGACGAGCATAAACAATGCCGCCGTGTTGCGAGTTGATGCTGGGTAATTGTGATAATGCTAATCTATCTACGGGTGTTGTGTAGCATTCGCTTTCGTATTCATTGCGCACGCTTTGATAATAAGTTAAGTCGGTAAGTACCGTCTCGGGTTGCTCAAATGTGATCACACTCATTTTTTTTGTATTAGTTTGGCTCGGTGTTCGTTTGAATTTTTGTAAAAAATTTTTCATTTTATATTATCCATTTTGATTGCTTTTTATTTGTGTTGAGCGGTTCGCGATAAACAGCGTGGGCAATTGCAAAAAAATCGTCGGCGTGACCTGTTGATTCGGAACGGCTAGCGGCGTAAGTGATCATGTTTGACTTTGGTGTTGCAACTTGCTCAATAGATAAAAAGGACGCATTTAACGCGTTTAGTTCCTCGCCCCACTCTATGCGCCCACTTTCAACAACATCAATCATTTTTAAAACCAATTGATTTTTTGTTCTTACATCGTAATGAATGGGTACGGTTTCACGCAGTGCAAACGTCTGTAAATGCTCATAAACACCGTACCCGATCCCAGTGATATCTACCCCGATGTAGGTCATTCTGTACTTAGATTTAATTTCTTTTATTTTGTTGGCCATGTGTTTAAAATTAAGACCTTTCCACTGATAAATTTCTAATACTCTGAATTTTTCCAGTTCATGCAATGGCGGCGCTACAATGGCAAATGTTGCATTATCTCGCGTACGGCTTGGGTCAAAACCTGCCCAAACCTCCCTATTGCCGAATGGTCGATCGGCATTAGCATCGAAATCTTGCCATAGTGCCGAATCAGTAACACATTTTTGTAATTTATCAAAATTAAATACGCTTCTGCCGCTGTCAGCAAATTTACAGCAATATAGAATATTAAACGCTTCGGCGCTTTTAGATTCACGTATATCATCAATGTCAGCTAAATCAAAGCCTTGCGCTATTGCGTCTTCTAATGTAATCAGTAACCGCCAAAATTTATCAGGGCAAACCGTGCCATTCATGCGTAACGATTCGTCTTTGGGGAATTCAATATCTTTACGCTTTTGATCTCCCTCTTTCCATTCTTCCCCTGCCCATTTTTTATATGCTGGGTGTGTTTTGGTGCTCGGTGTTGAAAATAGCGTTTCCCGGTATTGTTTTTGTGTCGCCATTCCTGATGCTGCAGTATACAGATCGGAAAATTTAGACATCCAAAAGACCTCATCAAAATAGACATTACCGGCATAGCTTTGCGCTGTTGATACATTGTTAGCGCATAAAATTAAGTTTGCATGATTGCTTAATGTAATTAAATCGCCACCTTTTAGCTGCACATCAAAAAACTGCTCCGCTATTTTCTTAATATACATAGCAAAAACACGGGCTTGCGGTTTCGATGATGATACAAATATTTGGTTATTACCCGTTAACACTGCGTCTTCAAAGGCTTCAAATGCAAAATAAAAGGTAAAACCTATCTGCCGGCTTTTTAGAATAAATCGCCGTCTATGCTCGCCAAGGTTATCTCTAACGTATAGCTGATGTTTATATAAAATTTCACTAGCTACCCTGTCAAAATCATCTTTTGTTAGATGTGAAATATCATTCTTTTTAGGTTTCTTGCGCTTTTTAGTTTGCTTGTCAGCTCCATTATTTTGCTGTTCGTTGTTGTTTGTTTCATCAGTATGATAAACCGGTGCGTTTTTTTGTTTTGCTCGAATTAATTTACATTGCTGTTCAATTAATCGTTCAATTTCATCTAATTCTAATTGATTTTTATTGTCTCGTTCTATTAGCAAAGCAAGGCGTCGATCTATGGCATCTTCGACCGCCTCCTCTTTTAACATTGACGCCCAACAGTGCTTTTCAGCCCAGTAGTATACGATCCGCGCATTCGGCAGATTTAACGCTTTGGCGATTTCTTTAGGTGTATAACGTTTTAGGTATAACGTATACGCCGCTCGTTTAATTTCGGGGTTATATCGTTTCATGCCGTTATTGTCGTTGTTATCCAACAAACTCGCATTAAACCCTTTTCGGTTAAAGGGTTATATCCGAAATAGTCAGCGTGCAAACACACTAAAATCATTTTAATCTAACCACAAGATTAATTAATGTTATCTAACAATGGCAAAAGAATTAAAAGAAAGTGATTGGTTATGTATCGCAACAGAGGGGCGCTCAGTAGATGGGCGGGAAATGATGCGGGAATGGTTGGCCAGCGCCGCACAAAATTACAATTCAGATTTTTATAGTGCTGTAATTTGGAATGAGCACAACCACCCCTTAGATCGTGTGTACCAGTCAAATCTAGGTTTAGTGCTAGAACTGAAAACCGAAGAAGAAGACGGTAAGCTAAAACTGTATGCAAAATTAGCGGCAAATAAATTTTTATTAGCATTAAACGACGACAATCAAAAGCTATTTTGCTCCGTTGAGATTACCTCCGACTTTCCCGATGTTGGTCAGTTTTATTTAACTGGGTTGGCTGTTACTGATCAGCCCGCATTACCGGGAATATCACAACTGAAATTTAGTAAGGAACGTGGGAACACCTACACAGGACTACACGAATTTAGTTTATCTACTGAACAACAAAACACAGGATCCAACACAATGACAGAAGAAGAAATTCAAGAGCTAAAAGAACAGTTAGCGGCTCAAGCCCAAAAAATTGAAGAGCTAGAAGCCGCATTAGCTGAAAAAGACGCGGAAAAAGCCGAAAAAATTGCGGAAGAATTAACAGAGCTTGCAAGTGAAACATCAGAACAAGCCGAAACCGTCGCAGAAGAAGTAACCGGCGAAGTATCTAAAGAGGAATTTACTGCTTTAAAAAAAGCAAATGTTGAGTTAACAAAAAAATTCGATGCTTTAGAAAAAAAATTCAGTCGAGCAATGACATTTAGCTCAACACCAACCCCGGACTTAAAACCAACCGTTGGTGCTGATTTAAAAATGTTTGTTTAAATGCCGGTTTTAACAGGTTTATCCAATAAAGTATCACAATCACAGGTAAAACAGGATTATATATGCTAAATCAAAATGCCGAGCAAATGCTGGCAAAATATATACATAATTTTTCATTAGCTAGTAAACGTGCTGATGTTAAGAAGTTGTTTTCATTAACTCCGCCCCAAGAAACACGACTACGACAAGCGATCATGCATCAGGTTGAATTTTTATCAAAAATCTACTGCGCAGATGTCGATCAAATTGTAGGGCAAGTTGTTCGAACAGGTGTATCACAATTATATACTGGTCGCAAAAAAGATGCTCGCTTTAGCCGTAAGGTTGGCATTGAGGGTAATGAATATAAATTATCAAAAACGGATTCTTGCGCAGTACTGACGTGGGAGCTACTTAGCCAGTGGGGGAACTCGGGGGCTGAAAATGAATTCTTTAGTTTGGTACAAACATTTATAGAGCAGTCTTTTGGGTTAGATATGCTGCGGATCGGCTTTAACGGTACACACATTGCCGATGAAACAGATCCAGATACATATCCTAACGGGGAGGATGTTAATAAAGGCTGGCATCAAATTGCGAAAGAGTGGCAAGGCGGCAAGCAAGTTCTGACAGATCCGGTTACTTTAGGTAAAAATGGTGATTATAAATCATTAGATGCAATGGCGTCAGATCTAAAAAACAGCATTCGCCCAGAGTTTCGTTTTGATCCTCGCTTAGTTGTGTTAGTTGGTACGGATCTGGTTGCCGCTGAATCATTCCGACTATATCAGCAAGCTGATAAGCCGACTGAAAAAATCGCCGCTCAGTTACTATCTGATTCTGTAGCGGGTATGCCGGCATATATCCCGCCATTCATGCCGGGCAAGCGTATGGTTGTCACTACATTACAAAATTTACACATTTATACGCAGCGTAATACTCGCCGACGTGCAGCCGAAGACGTTCAAGATCGCGAAGCGTTCGAAAGTAAATACTGGCGAATGGAAGGCTATGCGCTAGAAATACCTGAACTGTATGCCGCAATTGATGAAAACGCTGTCACAATCGAGGGCGAGCAATCGGCGGAAGTTAATCAGCTGTAAAAAAGAGGGTTGGCATGTTATCACCAATGCAAAGGCATCGAACCAAAGTACAAACACTAAACGAAATGCAACCACAAGCTGCGGTTTGTTCGTCATCACTTAGTTTGCATGTTTTAAATGAAGCACTAAAAAAAGATGCCCAGTATTTGCGGTCGCTGCCAACCATCAAAGAACGGATTGAAGAAAAACGCAACGTACTATTACCGCGCTGGCAACCTTATGCTCAAAGCTACATTGAGCAAGGGGAAGCTTATCGAAATCCAATTTTAAGTTATTGCATTGTGTGGTTATTTGATGTTGGTGAGTTTGATTTGGCAATCAAATGGGCATTTATTGCTATAAAACAAAATCAACCAACCCCTGACAATATAAAAAGCCATTTCCCTGCGTTTGTTGCCGATCAGATTTATGCTTGGGCAGAACAGCAAGCGGAGCAAGGGAATGCTATTGAGCCGTATTTTTCAATGATTTTTAACAAAGTAGCTTATGAATGGCGCATACATGAAAAAATAAAAAGCAAATGGTTTAAATTTGCCGGGCTGTTTGTTTTACGTGACGAAAGCGGACAACCCCGCGCCACGGCGGTTGATGATATAGAAGTATTGGAAAAAGCGGATCAATTATTGGCACAGGCTGAAGCTATGCATGTGCATGCACAAGTTAAAACTATGCGAGCTAGCATTGCCAGCCGAATTCGGGCGTTACCCGATCCAGACTACACAGCGAGCCAGCGCCCACAGGATGAAAAAAGAGATTTTCTAAATCATCTTTTCCAATCCTGAGCGGGCGCTTTTTAAGGATAGTCATGTTTAACGGTTTAGAAATCGATTACCAAGAAATCATTATCAAAAATGATGGTTTTTGGCCAGATATCAATATTGCCGACTTCCAAAAGTCGCGCAGCATTACAGCAGCAGTTAGCGCGGATTTAATCAGAGATGCGTTATTAACAGCAATTAGCGAGGTAAATATCTCGTTAGAGCGATTTAAAACCAAACACGTTGTCAGTGGTGTAAGTGCAATAAATGACATTAAGGGCATTAATTCAGACGGTATAAATAGCGTTACTGCGCTGTATAAAAAGGCAGTTTATTCACGTGCCAAGGCGGATTTGATCGGTGAGTTTGTGGCGATTTCAAATGTTAAACAACAAATTGACGCCAATCAAAACGAAATGGAAAGCAAATTGTTAGCAGAGGGTACAAGAGCGATTAGAGCCATTTTGGGCTATCGCCGTAGTTCGGTGGAATTAATATGAGTTTATTAACGGAATTAACCAAACACTTAGTCGATAACCTGAAACCACGCAGTCATAGCGGTTTGACGTTCAGCTCATTTATGGACAATTTAGAGATCGATCGCGTATTTAAATTAGTTACAAAACAGCCAACGGAGCAACTTTTATGCGCAAAACTGAAATACGACGCGGTAATAACATTTGACGAATTTCCGTACCGGGTTTACGACCCGTGTCTTGTTTTTGCGTTAGTCATGTGTTGGCTTGAAAGTAAAAACCGGGACGATGCGCAATTTGATAATGTTAACCCTGACATTGATGTATCCGAAAATGACGAACAAACAGCGTACTTGATGATTGCGGTACCGCTGTCAGAAGATATCACGCTGATCGAAGATGAAAGCGGATCAATACCATATAAGGGTAGGCGTTATAAATTGGGTACTGCTAGCGTTTGGGCACATCCGGATCAGGTGAATGTTAATGCAAATTAGTGGCGAATTAAACAAAGCTCAACTAAAAGAGTTACAAGAAGCTATTAAAAAGCTTGAGATGCCACCAAAGAAAAAACAACGTCTTTTGTGGCGTATAGCAAAGCTGGGCATGATTCCGGCAATAAAAAGGAATATTAAAGAACAGAAAGACTTTAATGGTTCTGATTTTAAAGAAAGGAAAGGCAAGCGTAAAAGCCCGCTTTTGAAAAAAATAGCTAAACATATAGCGGTTAGAGAAATGCCGGCGATTGAAGCGGTGAAACTCTATTTTAAAGGACATTATAAAAGCACGTCGGATAAAAATATCCCAATCGGTGTGGTTGCTGATGTGCAACAAAATGGGCGAACAATTCGACAAAATGCTAAGCAGTTTAAAAAGCAATCTAATAGCAAAAAAAAGGGTTCGATTACAAAACAACAAATTAAAAAATTAAGAGAGCTGGGACATACGCACTCAAGAAAAGGAAAAGAAGTTAAATCATCGGTTAAGTGGCTTCGTGAAAATTATTCAAAGGCACAGGCGGGCGTAGTGATAAAAAGAATGGTCGATGAGCTAGTTAAGCAATTTTGGTCAGTAAAAATTCCTAGCCGTGCGTTTGTAGGTATAACTGATAACGAATTTTCCAAAATATTAGAACGACAGCTTAAAAATATTAGCTTTGGCTGGGATGTAAAAGCCCAAAACATAAAACGAGGTAAAAATTAAATGACTTGGCCAACAATTACAATCAATCAGTTAAACCTACTTCAAGGCGAAACCGACGAAGTGGAGCGCCGATTTTTGTTTATCGGCAATGCAAATAAAAACAAAGGGCAAATTATATCGGTTAATGCCCAAACCGATTTTAACGGCGTACTTGGTAATGATGATAGCGCTCTAAAAAAAGGCGTGTTAGCTGCATTAGAAAATGCCGGTCAAAATTGGTTTGCCAGTATTGCTATTTTAAACGATGGTCAAGATTGGACTGATGCTGTAATGCAAGCCCAGCAAATCGGATCGTTTGAAGCGGTTGTTTATGCCGAAAATATCAATACCAAAGCCGAAATTAATAAAGCCATTAGTCTGCGCAAAAATTTAATTGCTAAGTATGGCCGTTGGGTTCGGTTCATTCTAGGTATCGAGGGGCTACAAGCTAACGAGACATGGGCAAAATATGAATCGCGGTTAGCAACACTACAAAACGGTATCGCTGAATATGCAATTACATTAGTCCCAATGATTTTTGGCAACGAGCCTTTTGTCAATGCTGGTCGCTCATGTAATCGTTCTGTAACTATCGCCGATGCGCTTGCACGCGTTAAAACTGGCGTTGTAAGTAATTTAGGGCGTGACACCCTGCCCGTTGATTCTGCCGGTGTTGAATTGCCATTAGCGACATTGCAAACACTAAATGCAAATCGGTATAGCGTCCCGATGTGGTATCCGGACTATGACGGTATTTATTGGGCAGATGATAGAACGCTAGACGTTGAGGGTGGTGATTATCAATCAGCCGAGACAGTACGCGTTATCGATAAAGTAGCTCGAAAAATTCGATTATTAGCGATCGCAAAAATTGCCGACGCATCATTCAATAGTTCGGCTAATTCGATAGCTGTACATCAGCAATATTTTGCTAAACCGTTGCGCGAAATGTCAATCACATCACAAATAAACGGAATTGAATTTCCGGGCGAAGTTAAAAAGCCTAAAGATGGCGACATTGTGATCACGTGGAAAACACCCAAAACCGTTGATATTTATGCAGTTGTGCGCACGCGTGATATTCCAATGCAGATAACCATCAGCTTAATGCTTGATGCGTCATTAGACCAATAGGAGTAATTAAATGGGTTCAAGAATTACAGGTAAATCGTTCGATGTCAATTTTGGCGGTGAATTAATACAAGTTAAAAGTGTGACATTAACTATCACTGATAATAGTGCCGTTGCATCAACTAACGGCGTGCCAGATGGGCATATAGCTGGATCGGTAACAGCGGAAGGCTCTATCACGTTGACTAGTAAGTATTTTAATAAGCTGGTAGCGATAGCTAGAAGTTTTGGGTCGTTTCGTGCTATGCCCGCATCTGATTTTATGTTTTATGCAGATACTGGGGACGAATCACAAAAAATAGAGGCATTCGGCTGCAAGCTAAAAATTTCGGATTTGTTAAATGCGGATAAAAGCGGTGATGATGAAACTACGCATACTATTGATTATATAGTGACATCGCCAGATTTTGTTAGCATTAACGGCGTGCCGTATTTGTCAGCGACCGATACACGCAATTTATTAAATAACTAGGCGGATTCCGACAATGACTGATGAAGATTCACTATTGGTAAAAATCGGACTAGTGGGCTTTATGCTTGGTATAGCTAAGTTGCTGGCCGGTGATGAAGCGATTACATGGCGCAAAGTGATTGGCCGGTCGTTGCTGGGAACGGGGTCATCACTGATAGCCGGGTTAATCATGATTCCCCACCCTGCCGCGTCTCAACTTGTTATTGTTGGTGCTGCGGCGCTGCTCGGCATTTTAGGGCATTCGCTCATCGAATGGGTGGTTATTACTTATATTGATAAGAAAACAAAAGGATAAAAATTGATGAAATTGATGAATTTGTCAGAACACTTTAAACGCTCAGAATTTGCATGTAAGTGTGGTTGCTGTTTTGATGATGTCAATCCGTCCCTTGTTGAAGTTTTGGAGGATGTCAGAAATCATTTTAATGCCCCAACAATAATTACTAGCGGTTGCCGTTGCAGGCAGCACAATCACACAGTAGGCGGAAAACAGCACAGCCAACACGTTTTGGGTAATGCTGCTGATATCAAAGTAAAAGGCATTAAACCGAAAACCGTGGCCGATTATTTAGAATCAAAATACCCGGATAAGTTCGGCATTGGTCGATATATTACATTTACCCATATTGATGTTCGGGTAGTTAAAGCTCGCTGGGGTTCAAATGAATAAATACAATCTGGCGATTATTGTGTTGCTTGTATTATTGATTTTTTGTTTTGGTATTTATTTTTCATCATTACAACACGATAGCAAATCACTAAAACAAATAAACAAGCTGAATTTTGAAGCAAAGCAACAACAATCAGTTATTAACAATAAATCGCAAGAGCTAGAAACTAAATTACAACAGGTAAAAACGTATGAACGACAAAATAACAAGAAAGCGCAGACCTTTGGCAATGCTGTTAATAGCAATTGCATTAGTCGTGATTTTGTCGAGCTGTTCAACAAACAAACAGCAGATTACGAGCAAATTTTATCAACAAAACACATTAACGAAGTGCGTTGAAATATTGCCAAAAATTGAGAACAACTCGGCCACTGCAATACAAAACGCATTAATTGAATGGCGCAGCATTTATATCGACTGCGCACTTAGGCACAACACTTTAGTAGAAACAATAAACGAGGTACAACATGGAAATCACACTAACAATTAACGGTACAGATATTACTTTTGAACCAACAAAATTAGCTTACAACACGTATATCAACGATATCACGATGAACGACAAAATCGCGCCCGCCACTAACTTTTTACGTCGTACTGTGTTAGCAGAAGATAAAGAGAAGTTAAACGAAATTTTAGAAAATCACGTTGGTGCAGCATTACAGATTATTGAAAAAGTCATCAAACAATACGCGCCAGATTTGGAAATTGAAGTAAAAAACTAAACAAGCGGGTAAAGAGGATTGAGCAAAATTCGTTAGAACAACTCTTGATCTTACGTCGCTACTATTTACCCGCGGAGGATGATAGTAGCGAAAATTTAGCCCGCGCTGCGTGGTTAGACAATCATTTATCAGAAGCTCAAGCGGCAGCAGTGGCAAACGGCATAGGTAAAGCGTTTAAAGGTGTTAAATAAATGTCATCATCATTAGATTTTGTAATTAAATTGACAGACAGAGTAACAAAACCGCTTAAAAGGGTTCAGGCTCAATTCAAAGCTTTTAATGCAACTGCTGCAAGCTCATTTAAAAAAATTGGTGGCGGCAGTATTGCCCTTTTTGCCGTTGCCAAAAGCATTACTGCCCTGTTGTCTCCTGCTGAAGAAATGGACAGAGCATTAAAAAACGCAAGCTTGGGCGGTGTTTCGTCAATTAATGAATTGCGAACAGCGGCAAAAAAATTCAGCTCAGAATACGGTACTAGTGCACTTGATTTTGTTAATTCCGCGTCATCAATTAAAGGGGCGTTATCGGGGATTAGTGATGCAGATGTGCCGCAGGCTGTAGCTGCTATGAATATGCTGTCAAAAGCTACCGGCGAAAGCGTGGATACATCAACCGCATACATTGAGCAAATGGCAGCTAGCTATAAGGGAACTGTTAATAAAATTGGCCAGTTAAATTTTGCTCGGCATGCTGCGGGCATTGCTGCATACGCTAAAAATAATTTTAACGTGTCAACTCAGCAACTGCAAAGCATGATGCAAAAAACAAAAGGCACAGCCGCAAATAATGGCGTAAGCATGGGAGAGCAAGCTGTCGTTTTAAGCATGGCAAGCAAAAGCTTAGGCGCTGGTGCTGCTGGCTCATATGCCGCGCTTTACAAAAATCTAGGCAAGGCCGGCAAAGAATTGGGGCTTTCTTTTGCTGATGCTAACGGCAAAATGCTATCAATGCCGGAAATTATTGCCAAAATTCAGGGTAAATTTGGCAAGGATTTATCAAAGAATATTAAGGCGCAAGAGGCGTTAGATAAAGCATTTGGTGCCGGTGCTGATATTGTAAAAACCTTGGCGAATAACTCAGATGAATTAAATCAACACGTTAAAGAAATTGGTAAGGGGCAGAATTTTAAATTAATGCAAAAAATGGCTCAAGGTAATGTTAAACCGCTAGAGCGTATTAATGCCCAATTTATGAATATTAAAGAGTCTCTTGGGCGGGCGTTGTTGCCAGTTTTAATGCCTGTTATGAATGCTATTGGTGGCATTATCGGCAAATTTGCTAAGTGGCTTGAAATGTTTCCAAATATTGCTAAGTGGATCGGTATTATCACGATCGCGCTGATAAGCTTAGCAGGTATTGCTGCTGTCTTCGCTATTATTTCGGGTGTTATATCGTTACTACTTTCCCCGATAACACTAATTATTATCGGGATTGCTGCCGTGATTGCGCTTTGTTGGGTATTTCGGAAGCAGATCGGTAACGCAATTAATTGGGTGATTGAAAAAGTAAGGGCGTTGTGGTCTGCATTTTCCGAATCGTGGGCATTTAAGATGATTTCTGGTTATTTAAAATTCACCGCAAAAATGTTTTTACTGTTTTGTAAAATAGTCAAATTCGGGATCGCTGCATGGTTTTCTCTGCTTGTTCGGCTAAATGATTCTGTTGTATCTGTATTTTCTAATGCGATCGCTATGGTGTGTAAATTCTGGGACAGTATAAAAGACTCTATATATATTCAAGTTCTTATTGCTGCATTCAACGTGTTATCGGACGCTGTTTGCTGTGTTTTTGAGTTTATCGGCGATACATTTTTATCAACAATAGATGATTTAACGGCTGGTTGGGATAGTTTTGTTGAGTTTTTTACTAATGCTGACGCATTTTCAAAAGTCGGCGATGCATTGAAAGAAGCGTTTTTGGGCGTTTTTAAAATAATTAAAAACAAAGGAATAGATGTAATTAACGATATTATTAAGGGGTTAAATTATGTCCCGGGCGTTAACATTGAACTGCTTGAATACGAAAAAATCGACGCCGCCGAACAATCACCTGTTAGCACTGCAAAATCACCAATCACAAGTACCGTAGTGCGTGACATCGATCATGGTGGATTGTCAAAAGAGATTCAAAACAGTAAATCGCAAAATATCGATAATAGTAAGAATATTCAGTCAGTCACGATCAATAATTCGCAGCCGATGACGCCTGCACAGCTGCACGAATGGCAGGAGGTCTACGGTGGATAGATATTTTGATTTACTCATTACCGATCGTGATTTTTCGTTAAATAGCGGCTATGAGCCAAATTTAGCCAAGAATCAACAAAGTATCGGGCAAGATATTAAACATGCAATTATTGAAAGCGGTTTAGCTACTGAATTAGTTGCTGAGCGCTCACCGACAATGCGTTACGACGTCTTCACTAAAATTATTTTATTAGTCGAAAGCGACCGCCGCATCGTGCCGGGCACGGCGCACATCAAAGAGGAAACCGCAGAACGGCTTTATCTGACTGCTGACACGTATGATTTTGGAAAAATTGGAGTATCGATCGATGGCTGATTATCAAAAAATGTTTGAAAAAATTCTACACGATCATGGTATGCCAGTTGACGAAAACGCTGCCCGTAAAGAGTTCGAAGAATTGACGAGGGCGGAGGGTTTAATTACAAACACGTCGAAATATTCGCCGTTTTGGCGATTAATGTCGGCTATCGTTATAAAGCCCTACATTTGGTTAAAAGATGCATTTATCAAAAATGTATTAATGAATATGTTTTTAATGACGGCTAGCGGACAGTTTTTAGATCTGTTTGCTAACGCCGTTAATTTGGAGCGTAAGCCGGCAACGTTGGCGACGGGTGAAATTTTGTTCACTAAAGCAAATAAAAATCAGGCGGTAGTTATACCTGTGGGTACTGTGATCAGCTCGCCGGAAATTAACGGGGTTACATATCAATTACAAACTACTCAAGAGTATAGCATCCCCGCCGGCGTTGAGACTGCACGTATTCCAGTGGTAGCGGTCGGCAGCGGTGAAAACTATAACCTAGCTGCTGGTTATTATCGTTTTTTAGTTGAGCAAATTGATGGGGTAACTGTTACAAACGATGATAATTGGTTGATCTCACCTGGTGCTAATATTGAATCTGATGACGATTTAAGAGATAGAACCAAGAATCAATACAATTTTGTTGGTCACTATCATACAGATGCTGTATATCGCGGCATTGTGACAACAATTACAGGTATTTCAACAAAACAAGTTTATTTTGTGCATGACGCGCCCCGTGGGCCGGGTACGGCAAATCTATACCTGTTATTAAATGACGGCGTAGATTCAAAATATTTTATCGATACAGTAAATAACTACATTATGGGGCAAGGTTACCGAGGGCATGGCGACGATTTAAAGTGCTTTGCTGTACCAGATAAGAAAATTGATATTGCTGTTACGTTATATTTTGAACGTGAGCAACAACCTATCGACATCAATCAATACGTATTAAACGTTGAGCATTTTATACGTTGTGCGTTCCGCCAAAATAATGACTATAACGTAACGCAGGTAAATGCCTATTCACGTTTTAGCATCTCAAAATTAAACGAAGAACTGCACGAGCAATTTAACGAGTTACATTCGATTGTATTTAACATCTCCGACATTGTCAGCGAGCTAGAAGTGCCAAGACTTCGAACTCTAACAATTAATACCGAGGTCGCAGAATGAAACTAAAAATCAAGCTGCCCGTTTGGATGAACAAGGGCGAACCGTTAAAGCTTGCTAATGCCGCGGTTAAGTACTGGGATCGTATGTATCAATGGTTAAAATTCCCGGTTATGCAGTTCGACCCGTTAACATGCGACGAGCGATTATTATTTTTATATGCATATCAACGCGATGTTAAACGACTAAATAACGAACCGCTAGCACTATATCGAAAGCGCATTAAGCACGCATATGCTAATGCGACAGACTCGGGATCCGTTGTTGGTTTTAAAAATATATTTGAGCGTTTAGAAATTGGTACAGTTCAAATATTAGAACGTCAAAGCGGTTATGACTGGGACGTTATTATCTTGCGATTATCTGATAACCAATTAACAAATAACCGCGATTTGTTAACTGAAATTATCAGGCAATACGGGCGTACATGTCGGCGTTATTTTTTTGAAATTGTTCACGTGCAGCCGATGCGGTTTAGGTGCGGTGATTTTAATAACAATCAGCATTACAACGGTTCTAAATTTGATTTTAAACGAATACATACCACAACAGTAATTTTAAAAGTGGGCGGATTTGGTGAAGTAAAAGAATTTTATGGAGTACAACAATGAGTAAAACGGCAATAGTAAGAACGGGCGAACAGTTTTTTATAAAACAATTGAGCAAGTCACAACCGATTAAGCTTGATCGTGTAATTTTTGCAAATATTAGCGGAATCAATGGCGACACTGAAATCGATTTAAACGGTTCAATGCCTGACGCAAGTCAAATCGTACATACTGCCCCAGTAACACAATCGGGGTTATTGAATGATAAAACAGTAGTTTATTCTGTTATTTTAGATACAAATATCGGCGATTTTTCGTTTAACTATATTGGGCTTGTCAACGCAGAAACTAACACGCTATGCATGGTGATGCACACCGATCTAACACGAAAAATAAAGACTGCGGGGCAACGTCAAGGTAACACAATCACGGAATCAATTTGGTTAGAAATTGATAATGCATCTGAATCGACGGGGATTACTGTCAATGCTCAGACGTGGCAGATCGATTATTCAAAACGTTTAGCTGGCGAAGATGAACGCATTCGATTAACTAATTATGATTTATATAATCGATTAGCAATTCATGACGGTTTTACAATAACCAAGAATAATAATCAATTAACAATTTCGGCGGGGCTTGCATATGTTGCCGGTTTACGAGTTAATCACACAACTCAAACATCAATAGAAATTGAAAACAATCAATCGTTATATATTGATGCTTGGCTAACTGGCACTGTAACAGGTGAATGGTCTGTAAACTATAATTTAATTGCGGGCACTAATTTACGTGATTACGAACAAAATGGATTTAAGCACTATGTCGAACGCGTTGCATCAGTTGATGCAAGCGGCAAGCTAGTTGTTGTTAAGCCGAAATCATTTATCACAACGTACGATCATGCGACAACTGAAAAAGTGGGAATAGTTAAACTCAGTTCAGAAATTAACAGCACATCAGAAACCGAATCGGCTACGCTGTTAGCAGTTAAAAAAGTAAATGATAATGCTACTACGGCAGGCAATAACGCAGTTTCAGCGAATAACAATGCTAACGATGCACACAATAGAATCAATGCGATAACTGATAAATTTCAGTCTGATGAACTTGAATCACGAATATGTTCTCCTGATAAGAGGTTTTATCTAATTGTTCGTAATGACGGGGTTGTTGGTATGTACAACACGGTTAGGGGTACACTGCCGTGGGGGTTCGCTGAGGATGGCGTTCTTGGTGAGGGGTACGTTCCGGCGCATCGGGTGTTAAATCTAGAACAATATATTAGAAATTTTACACTGCCGGCAGGTATTCCTCTACCGTGGCCGCACGACCGACCTCCGGCGGGGTGGTTTGAGTGCAACGGCGCTCAATTCAATGTAAATCAATTTCCGAGATTGGGCAGTGTTTATCATTGGGGTCAACTACCTGACTTACGAGGTGAATTTATTCGAGGTTGGGATAACGCACGAGGAGCAGATCCATACAGAGTTATATTGAGCTGGCAGAGTGATGCTATCAGAAATATTTGGGGAAGTATTTTTGGAACTAACGACCCCGCTCACGGTTTTATTGGTGATGTTGTTTCCACAGGTGGAACATTCAGAGTTAATGGAGTCGGAAAGAAACAAGCACTCCCAAATAATGGTGGTCCAACGTGGGGATGCGAAGAGATTGTTTTTGATCCGTCGATAGCGTCACCGATATCACATGATAACCACCCTCGCAACGTCGCATTTATGTACATAGTTAAAGCAGAATAATATCAGGAGATTTATATAATGAAATATCAATTACAACCAGAAACAGCTATTTTGGACGAGAACGGACTAACAACAAAAGCGGGTTGGGCTGTGATTTATAATGTTGATTCCAAGGGGGAGTATTCGGGTGCTACATATCAGTATTTGCCGGTTGGTGTTGGTGTGCCAGCTAACTCCTATTTAGATGCGCCGAAGCCAGTTAAAGACGGTAAAGCAATTGTTAGAGTTGGTGACAAATGGACATACCCAGCCGATCATCGGGGCAAAAAAATCTATTCAACTGAAACAGGTGCAGAATCAACAGTAACCGAAATCGGCGATATTCCGAATGATTACACGCTGTTAAAGCCGTCAAGCGAATTTGATAGCTGGGACGGTGAAAAATGGGTGTTAGACGAAAATAAACAGCACCAGCACTATGTAGCTGTAGCAACAGCACAAAAACGACAATTGTTAAATGAAGCTAGCTCACAAATTGATTATCTACAAGATGCGATTGATACTGATATTGCTACCGACGAAGAAAAAGCGTTATACACTGCTTGGAAAAAGTATCGTGCATTATTAAATCGTATTGACGTCGATACTGCGCCAGAAGTTGATTGGCCAGAAAAGCCGGAGTAATTCTATGTGGTGTGATAAAACATTTTCATTAGCAAAATATAAGCCGATGAGCTTTGAAGTTGTAGCAATTGAGCCGTACAAAGTCACTAATAGCAAATTTTTATCACCCGAAGAAGCAATCAGGGCGTTATTAGCAAAAATCGACAGCATAACGCCGGTTGCTGTTATATTGATATCATCTGTAACAGAAGCCGGTTTTATTGGTCAATTGACAGCATTGAGCCAATGCTGGGATTTGCCCGAAATTAAGCGTGCACTGAGAACAGCTAAAACAGTACAGGACTTGGATGTCACAAAAATGGTTATACCGAATCCGGCTGATCGTAAAGTTGTAAAGCAATTATCATCAAGCAATACACGTGCAATCGTTAACGCTCAAACTTTAAAGGCAGCACAAAACGCAGCTAAAGCATCAATTGATAGCGTAATGAGTGAATTACAGCGGTTTGCACAGCAAAAAGAAGCTGTTTTAAATAAAATTGCAAGTCAGACGAAGTCATTAACTGGCGGTAGTATTGATATAACATTTTTTCACGGTTTGCCGTGCGATCTCTATAAAGAGTTACCAAATAAAGAGCATATTTTCACTTTTTTACTAGCATTTTCAGATAACAATTTAAAGCCAATATTGGATTTAGTACATGATAGAAAACTCATCGAATAACGGAGCTGCGGGTAGCGTCGATAATATTGTATTAGCGTTGGATGGTGAATCCATTATATTAAAAAACCCGTCTTTTTCTGCCGAGTATGATTTGCCGGAAGAAGACCAAAGCGGGCAATCATCATCGACTAACAGCAGCGAAAAGGGCATCAAGCCCAAAAAATTAAGCGTTAACGGACTAATTGAATATTCAACACCGGACCGACTAAGCCGATTGATTGAATTGTCATATCAAACCGAAAAAGGCGGAGCTAAAAAATTATATCGTGTTGCCAATGCAACGGCTAACGTTATAAATTTACGTGAAGCTGTTTTCAGTGGCAAAGTTTCGGTTTCTCCCCATTCCACGCTATTAGCATGGCAAGTTAGTTTTACGCTATCAGAACGTAAATCAGTGCCCGAGAAACGAGAAGCAAGAGCACAACAGCGAGCAGTTGAAAACGGTGACGAGAGCGTCGGCGCAATAATTGAAGAAATGCCGGCCGAGCAGGACGAAAAAGACGGGCTTTCTTGGTTTGAAGAAAATATTTTAGCTAAAGCTGATGGTGTTATGTAAATGAAAATAAATAAACATGCAATTATTAACAATGAACGCATTCAAATTATTGACTGTAATATTGTGCTAGAATTAAATGCGTGCGGACGAGGCTTTATTACAGTTCCAGCTAATTGTAATTGTGATTCATTTAAAAACAAAACATTGATAATAAACGTTGGTTATGGCAATAATTTGCAACGATTTTTTACTGGTTATATCGAAAGCTCACAAGCTGCGGCAAGCAACACTAAAAAGCTATTTATACGCGAATTAATCGGTTGTTATCAACAAACAATTGATTGTTCATTTCAGCATCCAACGTTAAAAGTTGTTACTGAGTATCTAACATCAAAAAATGGGCTGCAGTTCGATTTACCGGGTGCTGATTATGTTAATACAAAAATCCCGCACTTTAAGCACGCCGGAACTGGCTATCACTTATTGCAAGAAATCGGTAGAGCTTTCAACATTCCAGAATATACCTTTTTTCAAACGCCGACAGGAAAAATCTATTGCGGTAGCTATAATGATAGCTATTTTAATGATAAAGACATTAAGCTTGGCGATAATTTAAATAAAATCGCATCTTCAACAGCCGGATCTAACATTGTTGAAATTCCACTAGTGCCAAAGTTGCGCCCGGGCGTTAAAATTAATGGTAGAAAAGTATCTATTGTTAATCTGATTAACGATAACATGACAATAACCTTTGAGGACGCATCGGGGAAAAAGTCGGCAACACGGCGACAAATTGAAAAAGAATTCCCCGAACTTGCCGATGGTTATCATCTGTCAAAAATGGCCAAGGTTGTAGCAATTTCTGACGAAACCAATCTTGGCGATATCTCTACCCCATTCCGCCCCAAGTACGCCGTTAATGTGCAGTTATTAGATGAAAACGGCAAAGAATCAACGACGCCAGTTTATAAAGCTGTGCCTTTGCCTGTAACGAATATTGGGGCGGAAGGTGGAGCGTATCATTATCCCGAAGAGGGTGCGGAAGTAGAAATAGGGTTTATTAACGGTAAGCCCGATCAGCCGGTTATACGAAACATTTACCCGAATAACAAAACAATGCCAAACATCAAAAAGGACGAGCATTTATTGCAACAGCGTGCTGAGGTTTTTACAAAGATTGACAACGTCGGCAATATGATACGTGAAAGCGATCAGACTGTGACAGATAACGCCCGCGATTATTGTTTAAATAGCGATTCATCAACTGAAAAAACAACAACGAAAATAACAACAGTTAACGCTAATTATACTATCAACACGTACAGTAATTATAGGTTATCTGCGAACACTATAACGCAGCTCGCACTAAAAGATTATACAATTGGAACTAATTCGAATTTTGTGCAGTTTGTTGCTAATAATTATTCATTAACAGTAAACGGCAATCAAACGATATCAGTAAAAAATAAAATTGATATCACAGCAAGCGAAATCAAAGAACAGATTAAAACAATTCGCCAAAGCATCGCTGGCGCAAAACAAGAAATTATCGCCCCTCAAGTTTGGATTGGTAGCGGTGAGATAAATGTATCGCAATTGATGTTAGACACGTTAGAACTGATTGAGCGGCTAGCTGATTTAACAGCGCAGCATACACACCCGAACACTAGCACGCCAATCAACGCCGGCGCAATTGTTGGCGTAAAAACTGATGCAATAAATCTAGATAAAAAATACTCGCCAGTAATTGCAAAATAATACGTTGTGCCCTCACCTCGCCCACGAACGTGGGCTTTTTTATAGTGAACCTCTATATAACTTTATTGCTTCTTCGATAACCATGCCTTGCGATTTGCCTGTGCTTTTGCTTAGCTCCGCAATCATCTCTATTGTTTCAATCGATAACTTATATCCCTTAGGTTTTACACCTCTTTTCTTGTCACTTCGTTTTTGAATTTCAGCCCTTGATAATGCCATATTTGCCGCCTTGATTTTTTATCAATCAGTTGTTATATTAAGGTCATCGGCGGGGTCGCACCCCCGCCTTTGATTGGAACTAGTAAACTGGTAATGATACCGTTAATAGAACCAAGAGAATTAAGATCCTAACCATCTTTTTTCTCCCTTAAGCCCCCATCGAAAGCTGGGGGTTTGCTTTATCAGCACCCTGCTGATGTTTATAATTATAGATGCACCTACCAATAAAGTCAACACTTTTCTAGATATTTTTTAAACAAAATCAAAATAAATCAATAATCCACCTGAGCTATTGCTATTTTTATACCTGAATTATTAAAAATAAATAATCGGGGACAAAATCGATCGTGTGACCCAAAGCGTGCTACACCGCACCCGCCTACAGGGTTTTTGCATGAAATTTTTTTCAGTTGGATTTTATTACAAAACAAAGCTCAATTGCTTATTGAAAAAAGGATCTTAAAGGATCGTATAAAACTGAAATAAATGAAATACTTTTCAATATTTTTCAGTTTTTAACTTATAAAAAAGATCGTATTAAATAATTAATATAATGATAAATAATAATATTTTTATTTTATGTGATGTTTGGAACCTAGATCACGAAATTAATAAAATATAATATTCATTTAATATCAATTTGTTATAAATTATTACAACTGAAATTTTATTACATTGGATAATATGAAAATATCAATATTAATAGATGAATCGTTTGATATAGATAATTGTGAGCCGGGTTATATCGTAGTGCGAATGGTAAATGAATGGTGGGTCTTTTTGAAAAAAAATTCTCTTGATCTAATCGGTGTATTTGAAACAATCGAGCCAGTCAGGGACTTTATATATTTATTAACAATATAAAACGGATTATACACGATTATAAAAACGCACCGCCATTTTACCGCCACTTACTATTTTTACAGAATTTTTTAAGATAAGATGTTTTATATAATATATTGATTTTAAATAAAATAAATGGTGGGTTGTGAGGGGATCGAACCCGCGACCAATTGATTAAGAGACAGTTGCCGATCGGGTAATTCTATTTGTGCGCGTTTAATGGCGGAGCGGAAAGCTGAGTAACACGGAGTAAATAACGCCCCTTTCTTTTTATCTATTTCGTCAAACAATGGCTTATCAATCGGTATTGTTCGGTTTTTCTTGCCTTTTGTTTTTAAATATGTAATTGCCTGATTTCTTACTTGCTTATCTTGCAACGATTCGGCTTCGCTCCACCGTGCTCCTGTTGCTAGGCAAATTTTTATAATCGTTAACAAATCCTTGGCTTTGCTTTCTTTTGCTGATGCTAACAGTTTTCTGATCTGTTCGGGCGTTAGATATGCCATTTCTTGCTCGTCAATTCTAAATTGTCGAATATGCTCGACCGGGTTTTTTAGCTTCCACTCTCCTAGTCTGATCAGCTCGTTAAACATTGCTTTAACATAAGTTAGCTCTAAGTTTAACGTTCTTTGTGAAACTGTCTTAACTCGTTCAGTTCGATAAATTTCGCCGCTTAGTCGTTTTGATCTGTATTCTGTAAAATCTTTGGCGGTAAAGTTTGCGGCAATTGGGTTATTTATACTATTTGCAATAAATAACAACGTAGTATAAACATTTTCGCCGTCGCTCAGTGTTTTGCCGTGTGCATTGTGCCATAGCTCAATCAAGTCCGACAACCGCCGCCGATCCTGCTTTTCAGCAATCCACGGCTTTGTGGCCGCTTGTTCTTCGATATAGCTTTCATACGCTAACGCCTCGCCTTTAGTTGCGAACGTCTTACGAATTCGTCTGCCGCCCTCTAAATATTTTTCAAACAGCCATTTGCCGTTGGATTGCTTACGTACACTCATCCCAGAATTTTAGCCTTTTGCTCTCGGAATTCTTCTTCTGTGATAATGCCCTTTTCTTTTAATGATGCTAGGCGTTCTAATTGTTCAAGCGGGTCATTATTATTAGCGGTAGTTTGTTGGGTATTTGCGCTTTGTTCTTTGCTTTGTTTTAGTGCTTCTATTGCTTGCTTAATCATATTGGTAAACGGTACCACACCTTTTTTTGAGACGTTTTCGACCGTGTACGTGTGTCCGTCGGCGGCGATCGTGATTTCACCAAATAGCAATTTAGTTTCTCCGCCAACTGATGAAATGTGACTTAAATCTAACGCAACTTGTTTCAATCCAAAAAACATGCCTTTATCTAAAAATATTACTCGTTGATTAGTTAAAATAATCAACCATGTTTTACCGTCCATGCTTCCCGATGATATACCGATCGGCGTCTCGTTTGGCATGGCGATTTGCGGAAAATGTAAAAATTCTTTTTTAGTAAAAAAACCGTCATCATTTGAAACTTTCTTTAATCGTTCAAATTCTTCTAATAATTCGGCTTTTGTTGCTGTTTTGTAATCAATCATTTTTTGTTTCCTTTTTTAGATTTAGTATTCGGACATAATTCGCCTAAACGCTTGCTTATTGATGCCATTTCGGCAGTCACTCCTTTTACTTTTGCCTTGTTTTCATCTGTTTTATTTTTGGCGTAATTAATAGCGTGTTGATAAAAGGCTGAGATCTTTATAGTTATCGCTTGAGCTAATAAAACGGGCTCACTAATGTCTTTTTCGAGGGATTGTAACATTATTGCCGTGATGTAATCTTTTAAGAATGCTGTAGTCCATTCTTCGGAGTTTTCTTCGCTAGCGTCAAAATCTGGACTAAGAACGTTATCCGTTATTACTAGCATTAACTCACCGTTATACTTCAATATGTCATCAGCTTTTTTACACTGTTCTTTTGTGGCTGCAAAGCTAGATATAGATACTATCATTAATAAAACTGCTATTATTTTCTTCACTATTCCCCCTTTTTTATTATTTATTAAAAATACTCTCTTTCAATAACTGATACTCATCATCAGTAATAGCACCACTGCTTTTTAGTGCCGCAATTCGTTCTAGTTTTTCCAATGCTTCGCTTGATAGTTCAATTGATTTTTTTTCTGTTTTGATACCGTCGATATTGGGTTCACCTTCGCCCGTGCAAAGCCATTTTAGATCTGCGCCAGTCTCCAATACACATTTAACAATTAAATCATACGGAAAGGTATTTCTTTGTATTCTATTGGCAACAACACTCACACTAACCCCTATTTGATCACACATTGATTTAACGGTTTTTTGTCCGTAAGCCTGAACCAATCTATTAACAACATTTTTTATATTTGAATCAAATTGCATTTTTTATCACCAATAAATATCGATTAAAGAACTTGACAATTATCTAACCGATAATTTATCATTAAATAAATTCTCGAAACGAGATTAAAAAACACTAATAAACACTAATAAACACTAATTAAGGAATAATGCCTTATGACGATTCAAATTGCAATAGCTATACCAGCCCCATTTGTCACGGCTCAGCAATTCGCCGATTTGGCAAAAATGCCGTTGGCAACTGTTAAGGGCAAAATCCAACGCGGTGAGCTTCCTATTCGCAAAAAGATAAGCAACGCAGGAACGGCTAGCCGTGAAACCCCATTAATTAACATGGTCGCCTTAACGTTAGAGGGCGCAGCTGGCTACAAAGGTAATCTAGTAGTCAACATTGAGGGAGCGGAATAATGGCTCACTCATTCTATTTAAAAAAGACCGCGCAGCAACCAACCCCGATCGATATTCAGATCAATGCCCACAACCCAAAGGGCTGGGTTGAAAAATCAAACGGGCAAGTAATTAAGTTAGTGAATGGTGAAAACCATGCAAAACCAACAAACAGTTAACCCACGCAGCCTATTGCGTGAGTTTCATCAGATATTAAGCGGTAAGCGCAGTTTGGCCAGATCGGCTTTTAACAATTTAAAGCCCGGGCAAAAACGTTTATTGCTGAGTGCGTCGGGCATCGAGTTGCGTACAACGGAAATTTATAACCCAGATAGTCAATTTACTCACGCGTGGCAAATGCAATATGACAATCTGACAGATAAAGAAGTCGACGACTTAAAGAAAGGTTTACGTCGATTGCAAGCAATTATTGATGCATTCGCATTATGTGAAGAAGAAGATTTTAAAGAAGAAACTAAATACAGGTGGCAAAAATGGAGATGACAACACTTAAAGGCGATGCATTATTGCAAGCCTTAAATCAGGCAAAAGAAGAAACAAAAAGCGGGTTATGTGACGTATTTACGGCAAAGCTGGAACGACTGGCTACACATATCCGCACAAACTACTTAACACCGACCGAATCGGCAGAGCTGTTAGAGCAAGAAGCCGAAGCAATGAAAGCACAACAACGGGAAGATATTTAATGGCAGATTTAGCAGATATCGCACAAGCACACATTGAAACAGTTGCCGCCGCAGCTGTGAAAAATGCAAGTGCAAAGGTTTACACCGGTAAATCATCACTTTATTGCTGTGAATGTGGCGAGCCAATACCTGAGGCGCGGCGTGAAGCTGTGCCGGGTTGTAGTTTGTGTGTTTGTTGTCAGCAGATTTTAGAAACGAAAGACAAACACGGGCAATAAATCATTAATAAAGGAGAAAAACAAATGTTTGAGAAATTTAAATCTAATTCACACAAAATAATAAATGTAGAAGATTCTCTGTTTGAGTTAATTGCAGATCATGAGGTGCGGGCAATTATACTGCCGAAAGAGCATTCAAAACCGTTAAGGGAGGATCCAAAGTTTGCCCTTGCATGTGGTGATGCGGTGATCATTTGCGAAGCTGTCGACTTGTATGACTCAGACATTGACGACAATGTGCATATTATTGAGTTTGAAGTTAAAAGCGGCGCGGAATAAATCAATCAATAATCAATCGGGGCAGTTAGCCCCAAATCTTTAAGGCTCAAAAAAATGTGTGTAGAAAAGTCCTTTTTAAAATGGCCGGGAGGTAAAGGCCGAATTATAGATAAGTTATTACCTCATTTCCCCAAAGATTGTCAATTCATTGAACCGTTTGTTGGTGCAGGCAATGTTTTTATTAATGTATCAGCTAAAAGCTATATTTTGGCTGATAGTAGTCACGATTTAATCAATACATATTCGTGGCTAAAAGATGATTTAGCAATGCTATATAACACGACTAAAGAGTTATTTGATACAGAAAATGATTTTTACGATATTCGAAATCAATTTAATCACCCAAAATTTAGGGGGACGGTAAAGTTAGCGGCTCAGTTTATCTATTTAAATCGACACGGATTTAATGGGATGTGCCGTTATAACAAAAAAGGGGAATTTAATGTCCCGAAAGGAAAACATAAAAATATTTATTTTCCGGGTGCGGAAATGATTAATTTTAGTAATAAATTACTTTATTCCGATGTCTCTTTACTCTGCTGTGATTTTACGCAAACGATTGGGCTAGCTGGTGCCGGATCGGTTATCTATTGCGATCCGCCATATCTAACTAAACATAAAGATAGCTTTGTTGGTTATACGCCGTCAGGTTTTTGTTACTCAGACACCGAGCTATTGGCTAACTGTTTGTATGATGCCGTTTCACGAGGCGCAACCGCAATTATTTCAAACTGCGACAATAGTGCCACTCGTGACATATTCCACCGTTTTAAACTTCACTCAATCGACGCCCCGCGGTCAGTTGCGGCAAATGGCAATCGAAAGTCTGCAAAAGAAATTATTGGCGTGTTAACGCCTGAGATGCTTTAAAACACCGCAAGAGGAGCTAACAAGATGATGAGAAAAGCATTTAAACGAGTGTTTAAGGCGTTTTCACGTTTAATTAGTGCTTTATTGTCTGAGCCAATACCTCAGGCAATAAATCAAAGCAAAGGCAAAGGCAAAAATAAAACCGCACACACGCCCACGGGTGTAGCAAAAGCTCGCCGAGCGGCTAAAAAGATGCGTAATAAAAAACGTAGCAAGTAACATGACCACAATCACGCAAAACCTACCAACATTAAATCACAGGGCTAAATCTGCCCTGTTTTTGGCTATGCGTGATTTTTACGACACGGTCGGCAAGTTTTTACCAACAAAGCACATTCAGCCAAAATCACAATACGCAACTTGTCGCCGACCACCCAAAGAATTGACTATTATTGAGCGTCCACTTTGGGAGCAGATACCGCATGAGTATGATTATTTTCACCCGTATTTTAGTGATACTCCGCAGTTTATCGGTGGTTATTTTGCTCGCAAATATGCAACGCTGTATCAAGAAAAAGGCTCAAAAGTTGCTAATACCTATTTACGCACTTGCGGGCTAACTCGGTGTACCGAAGTACAGCAGCAATACGCAATCGAAAATGCAGGAAAAAGCCTGATTGTACAAGAATTTTATGAGCAGTTATCGAAATTACCAATCTTAGACAAAATCGACGTTGAAGAACTTGGCGGGAAGATTGCAGGCTATATGCACAATCTAATTATTAAGTTTTTAGAAACCGAGGAATTTAAGTTAAGCAATAACGCTCATGAATTAGCTATCTATAAATTTGCATTAGAGCAACTCAAGCCGTTAAAAATTACAGCACCTTACTATGCCGATTATAAAAAAGGTGAAATCAACGAACAGCAAATTGTTATCGCTTTGGCAAAATTATCAGATAACAAATGGTGGCAAAGCAGATTAAAGCGGAAATGGGGTTTTCAACGTGAACATTTAGCTATTGCTGCCGGACAAGTACAAAAGCACGCTAGTCCATACGCAAGCCGTACTTGCGTGGGTGAATGGAAAGAGCAAAAAAGGAAAAATCGGGAATGGCTCAAAAATCAATGTATAGAAAATACTGAAACAGGTGAGCAATTTGAGCTTGTTTTACAGGTCGATAAATCAAATGCTAACCCCGCAATCCGCCGTTGTGAGCTTATGGTCAGAATGCGAGGCTTTGAAGATATTGCCGACGAGTACGGCTACGAGGGGGTATTTATAACATTGACTGCACCATCAAAATATCACGCGGTACATGCCAAAGGTGGCTTTGTAAAAAACTGGAACGGCGGCACGCCACGGGACACGCAGCGTTATTTATGTGGCGTATGGGCAAAAATCAGGGCAAAGCTAAACAGAGAGCGTATAAAAATTTTTGGGTTTAGAGTTGCTGAGCCACATCACGACGGTACGCCGCATTGGCATATTTTGGTTTTTATGCTACCAGAACACAAACAGCAAGTTTATGAAATTATGCAAACTTATGCATTAGAAGAAGACGGCAGCGAACAAGGTGCGCAGTACGCCCGCTTTAAGTTTGAAAATATCGAAAAAGAGAAAGGATCGGCAACGGGTTACATTGCTAAATATATCTCTAAAAATATTGATGGTTATCAGCTTGATAACGAAGTCGATGATGAAACCGGACAAAATTTAAAAGAGATGGCAAAAAACGTAACAGCATGGGCAAGCCGTTGGGGCATTCGTCAATTTCAGCAAATCGGTGGCGCACCTGTCACGGTTTGGCGTGAACTGCGTCGGCTCGGTAGTCAAAAGGTCGAAAGCCCAGCAATCGACCCTGTGCTTGCCGCGGCAGATGCTGGCGACTGGGCTGCTTACACTCAGTTACAAGGCGGTGCTATGGTTAAACGTAAAGAGCTGAGGGTAAGGATTTCGTACGAAGAAGCTCAAAACCAATTTGAAGAAGACATCAAAAAGATTAAGGGGGTATTTTCCCCGATTATTGGCATGGCTTCTTTTATATGCACTCGTTTAATAAAGTGGGCTATTGTTTCTAAAAATAGGAGCGATAGCGACGCTCGGAGTTCTGTCAATAACTGTACGCAGGTTAAAAAATTATCGCTAGACGATCAGCGTGAAGAAATTAGAAAACAGTTAAAAACAATTGGTCTTCCTGATGATAATTTCACCATAAACAAGCTTTATTTACGTGAAAGTATAAAAATCAGCCACAACCAATATTTAAAATTAGATAACACTTTGGACGGTGTGCATCTCATCGTTAGCAATTCGCCAAGCCGGCCTAAAAAACCGGTTAAAAATGATTTTGTTGAGTTTGATTTTTAGCCTTACATGGTTTTATGTAAAAAATCAAATAATTAGATATTGATCACATTTTTTTACTTTTTTCTTGCTAAAAAATTACTGTATAAATATACTGTATATAAAAACAGTAATGAGGTGAAGTATGGATCAAATAACAATAAATAGCATTAAGTTAGAGCAAGCCGAGTTTTTAAACAAACTAATGATTGATGCTGAGTTATCAAACAATGATATAAAAATCGGCTTATGTTTGTTGCATGAAATATTATTAAAAATGAAAGAAATTGACAAAACTACGCAGGATTAACAACATCAAAAGCTAGCTGTGAATTATTACCGCGGCTAGCTAAATACGCATTTAATCTATCTAGTCCTTTTGCGCTTGGGCTTAACACTCTGTCAAATTCTGATTTAATTCTAAACGTCAAACCACATTCGGGATCTGAGCATGAACAATATTGATAATTTAGCAGCTTGTGGGTGCGGGCGGTTTTTGTGATTCGGGCTTTTTGGCCACATTCAGGACATAATAAAAGTGGAGTACGGCTCATGTTATCCCCTAGTAAGTTCTACACGAGCCAATTATAACATATTTTAATCAGTTGGCGGAATAATTACTTCAAAATCAAATAGTAATCGATTAGAAAATGGTGAATTAATGATGTCTTGATCGTTGTTCACTGAATCACTGATTAAATCCTGCAAAACCTTGGTTTCAGTTGCCATATAATTCTTGCGTAACTTTGTAACATCGCCCGTATTTGAGCCGTTGGCCGGAATAACCCCCGAAAGCCCCGCGGGGAAACGATGCGCATTTAAAAGGTCTTGTGCTGAAATATTTTTGATATTTGCAAATTCATCTTTGGCCGAGTTTAGATCGCCGACAGGTATCAATTTTATACCGTCAGGATTGCCCTCGGGGATACTTACAAACATGTTTTTAAAGTTACCAACGCCTTTTGAATTTTCTATCCTTTCTTTTATTTCGTTTTCGACCTCATCAGTGATATTTGGGTCATTAACGTAAAAAATATAACCCATGTGCGCCCCGTTATTATAATAACGACGGCGGAACATGGTTGATTCGCTGTTTAACATTGCACTATTTACGCCACCCAAGTAGTCAGGTAGACCATAAACTTGTTGCTGAGTATCGGGCATTTTTACTTGTATTACGTCATCAGTCGGGTAGATTATCGTTTCATTTTTATTCGGGAAAACAAAGCCTGTTATTTCGTTTTCATCATCGTTTTTTTGTGCTCTAACATATAACGACATGAGTGGCGTCAGTCCGACTACATGACCAAACGCATTACGTAGCTTTAACAGATAACAATCACCAAATATAATTAAATCTAAAAAAGCCGACATGGCTTGCATGTTGCTCAATCCGCCACTTTTGTACGTGCTTAATAACATGTTACGCCGTGCTTGCACTATTCCACCATGCTGTGCGTTGATGTTTGGCAGTTGTGACAGGGCAAGCCGGTCAATCGGTATCGTATAGCAATCACGTTCATATTCATTGCGGGCATTATGATAGTAAGTTAGATCGGTTAATACTGTTTCAGGCCGTTCAAATGCAATTGAACTCATTCGAGCGGTTTTTTGTATTTTTTTTCGTTTAAACAGATTTATCATTTTTGTAGTACCCATTTTGATTGACGTTTTTTAGTGTTGTTTAATGGTTCATTAAATACCGCGTGCGCTATAGCAAAAAATTCGTCGGCGTGGCCTGTTTGCTCGGTTCTGCTAGCTGCATATGTGATCTGGTTTGATTTGGCGGTAGCTTGTTGTTCAATTGACATAAACGCAGTAATTAAGGTTTTTTGTTCTTCGTCCCATTCAATTCGCCCCTCCTCGACAACATCAACCATTTTTAAAACCAATTGATTTTTGATATTTACGTTATAGTGAATATCTCGAACTTCACGACGAGCAAACTCTTTTATATGATCATAAACGCCATAGCCGACCCCTGTTATATCAATGCCGATATAGGTAATATTAAACTTAGCTTTAATTTTTTTGATTTCGTTGGCCATATATTTAAAGTTCATACCCCTCCATTGGTAAATGGCCAACACCCGAAATTTTTCATCTGGGTGTAACGGCGGAGCAACTAGCACAAACGTAGCATTATCACGAGTTCGACTTGGGTCAAAGCCCGCCCACACTTCACGATTTCCAAATGGCCGATCAGCTTTTAAGTCTAAATCCTGCCATTTGCTTGTATCAGTGATACACTTTTGCAATTTTTCAAAGTCAAAAACACCTTTACCGCTTTCAGCAAATTTACAGCAATACAGAATTTTAAAGGCTTGGGCACTGTTCGAATCTTTCAGATCATCAATGTCAACTTTATCAAAACCGAGTTTAATTGCATCTTCCATGGTGATAAGTAACCGCCAAAATTTGTCTGGGCAAATTGTGCCGTTCATGCGCATAGTTTCATCAGCTGGGAAATCGATATTTTTACGTTTTGGTGATCCGTCTTTCCACTCTTCGCCCGACCATAATTTGTAACATGGGTGATCTTTAGTGCTTGGTGTTGAAAATAACGTTATTCTAAAATCCCCTAATGTTGCCATGGCTTTTGCACCCGTATATAAATCGATGAATTTGGACATCCAAAAAACCTCATCAAAATAGACGTTACCGCTATAGCTTTGGGCTGTGCTTACATTGTTGGCGCATAAAATTAAATTGGCATGATTGCTCAATGTGATAAAGTCACCGCCCTTTATTTCAACGCCAAAAAATTCGCCTGCGATCCGCTTTATGTACATTGAAAAAACCCGGGCTTGTGCTTTTGATGATGAAACAAATATCTGATTGTTGCCAGTTAGTACCGCATCTTCAAATGCTTCAAAAGCAAAATAGAAAGTAAAACCGATTTGCCGGCTTTTTAGAATAAACCGATAGCGTGATGCTTGCTTATGCTCTCTAACATAAAGCTGGTGCGGATATAAAAGCGTTTGTGCTACGTCGTCAAAGTTTTCTTTTGTAATGCCTGATATGTCATTTTTTTTGCGTCGGCGTGGCTTTTTACCCGGTTTTTCGTTTAATTGTTGTAAATTTTGTTCACTATTTACCGCAGTATTAACGTTGTTCGTAATTTCGGTTGATTCTGCCTTTTTTGGGGTTTTAGAACGAGCATTAACAAGCTTAACGTGCTGAATAACCAGGCTTTCAATCTCTTTTAATTCGAGTTCAGTTTTGTCATCTCGCCCAATTAATAACGCTAATCGACGATTGATCGCATCTTCGACCGATTCCTCGCTTAACAGTAACGACCATTTATACTTTTCTGCCCAGTAGTAAACGATCCTTACATTTTTTAGATGTAACGATTTAGCTATCTCTTTCGGCGTGTGACGCTTTAAATATAGTGCCTGCGCTGCTTTAATTAGTTCAGTATTGTATCTCATGTAACCATTGTCTAGTAATCACATAAAACATTCATCAAAAGCTTTTCGGAAAAGGCTTTATATCCGAAACGCATTAAGTGCAAACCAAATTGCTAGCCGTTAACATACTCACATCAATTAAATCAATTCAACCAAGTTAAAAATATGGCAGAAATCAAAATCAGCGATTGGTTATGCATTGCTCAAGAGGGCAAAACAATCGACGGGCGAGAAATCAAACGCGAATGGCTCGAAAGCGTTGTAAAAAATTACAGTGCGGAATTATATCAAGCATTGGTTTGGTGTGAGCATGAAGATCCGTTCTGGCGGCAATTTTCTGCCAATTTGGGCACAGTTGAAGAGTTAAAGTTAGAGGAAAAAAATGGAAAACTGAGGTTAATGGCTCGTTTACGTGCTAACGCTATTCTTCAATCTATGAATGAACAAGAGCAGAAGATCTATTCATCAATTGAGATTATATCTGACTTCCCCGAAGACGGCGATTTTTACCTTGTCGGCTTGGCTGCCACCGATCAGCCGGCAAGTACTGGAACTTCACGGCTTGCTTTTTCAGCTAATAAAAAGGGTTTTCGAGCTGAGCCAGTTTTACTATTTAATTCTGAAAAAAATAATTGCTTACCAACTAAAAAAATTAATTTATCAAAACTCACTAAAAGAGAGAATTTTAGCATGACACAAGACGAAATTGATGCATTGCTTGCCGAGCTTGAAGAAGCCAAGAGCACAATTGCAGAACTGCAAGAACAAAATAAGACACTGATTGAACAGCTTGAAAATGGGAACGCCGAAGCAGCACAAGCAACAGCCGAAGAAATTCAAGAAAAAGCTGAACAAGCAATCGATAACATTGAGGAAGCTCAAGAAGTAACAGAAGAAGCGGCCGACAATGCTGAGTTTTCACGAATTAAAAAAGAAATGGCGCAACTCAAAGCAGAGCACCAAGCATTAACAAATAAATTTAATGCATTAATGAAAACCCCCGTAAGTCAAAAACCGGGCATTAGTTCACAAACATTTAGCGTTGATTTGCACTAAGCACTAATAAACTACGAGATAAAACACATGTTAAATCAAAAAGCAGAACAGTTAATTCAAAAATATTGCACGGCACTAGCTAAGCAAGCCGGCGTTACAGATGTTACTAAGCAATTTTCGTTATCTAACCCTATGGATACACGACTTCGTGAGGCCATTTTACACAGTACCGAATTTTTACGAATGATAACATGTTTTGATGTTGATCAGCTAAGCGGACAAGTTGTTGTTACTGGTATGTCTCAATTATTAACAGGCCGAAAGTCAGGTGGCCGATTTATCAGAAAATTGGGCGTGGCGGGTAACAAGTATGAATTAAGTGAAACAGATTCATGTGCTGCGATAGACTGGGCAACGTTAAGCGTCTGGGCAAATTCTGGCGGTGATGGGGAGTTCTTTCGTATGCTACAGGATTTTGCTGATAAATCATTTGCACTTGATATGCTTCGAATCGGTTTTAATGGTACGCACGTTGCAAATACTTCCGATCCTGATCAGTATCCAAACGGCGAAGATGTTAACAAAGGTTGGCATCAAATTGCCAAGGAATGGAACGGCGGGGCTCAAGTGTTAACTACTCCTGTTACATTGGGGCAAGGTGGTAGTTATGAAACATTAGACGCTATGGCATCGGATTTAGTTAATCATTTACCAATTGAATGCCGTAACGATCCTAACATCGTTATCTTAGTCGGCAGTGATTTGCTTGCCCGTGAGCAATTCCGCTTATATAGCAAAGCTGACACGCCGACCGAAAACTTGGCAGCGGCTCAGCTTGATACGATTATTGCAGGTAAAAAGGCATTTGTGCCGCCATTTATGCCTGGTAAACGTATTGTTGCAACCACGCTTAAAAATCTTCACATCTACACGCAAAAAGGCTCACGACGCCGAGCGGCTGAAGATGTTCAAGACCGTAAGCAGTTCGAAAATAAATATTGGCGCAACGAGGGTTACGCTTTAGAAGTGCCCGAATTGTACGTGTCGATTGATGAAAGTGCGATTTCATTTGTTTAAGTTTGATCCTGCTGCTAGTTATTACTGGCAGCTCAATAAAAGGTAAATTTATGACAGTTGTTTTATCACCGTTTCAACAGCACCGAGAAAAAGTGGCACAAATCAGCCAAGAAAAAGCGGTACTAGTTGATTCAAAAGATAGCTTGCATATTGTTAATGCTGAGCTAGAACGTGATATCGAATACTTACGCACTTACGGTAATGACAGAGCAGAACGTAACGAATACAAGTTAAACGTTGTATTGCCTAAGTGGATGCCAAAAGTCGAGCGATATTTGCAAGAGGGCAAGATTTATCAAAACCCGATCTTTGTTTGGTGCATTGTTTGGTTGTTTGATACTCAGCAGTTCGATCAGGGGCTAGACTGGGCAGAAATTGCGATAGAGCAAAACCAAGATACGCCAAAGTCTTGGAGTATGAAATTATCCGGTTTTGTTGCTAGGGCTATGTTCGAATGGATCGAAACCACTGCTGCTAATGGTCACTCAATCGAACCGTATTTTAGCCGGGTGTTTGAGCTTGTTAAAAACAAATGGCGATTATATGAATCAGATAAAGCCGAATGGTACAAGTTTGCCGGTTTATATCTATTACGTGATGAAAACGGCGCACCAAAAGCGACCGCAATCGATAACATCGAAGTATTAAATCAGGCAAAAGAGTTATTAACTCAGGCGCAAAGCATTTATTCAAAAGTGGGCGTTAAAACAATGCTAGGCAATATTGAGCAACGAATTAACGCATTAAGTAAATAACAGACTACACACAACCACAAGTGCCCAGCAAATGAGAATAGTATTAATTTGCTGATATTCAAAGTTTGCGTACGGGCACTTTTTTAAAGGTATTTTTATGTTTAGTGGGCAAGATTTTAATCAATCAGCAATCGTTATTAACAATGACGGGTTTTGGCCTGATTTAGATTTATCTGAGTTTCAGATTGATAGAGCTATGTCGCCAAACATTAACGATCGGTTATTACGTGATGCAATTGTATCTGCGGTTGTTGAAATCAATTTGACGTTAGAACAATACAAAAACATACAAATATCAAAAGGTATTAACCACGCAAGCGATTGCGGAGTAGTCAGCGTTGAGGGTGTTTCTTCAACAGTGATTATTTATAAAAAAGCCGTTTTTGCACGAGCTAAAGCCGATCTGTTTGGTGAGTTTGTCAGTATTGCTAGTCGAGATAACAAAATCGGCGAAAGTCAAAAAGAAATGAGAACCGCATTATTGGCAGAAAGCACAAGAGAAATACGTAAATTACTGGGCTTACGCCGTTGCGGGGTTGCGCTGATATGAGTTTGATTACTGAGTTAACCACATTTTTAAAAGATAACCTGCCTGCTGCTGTTTATCGAGGGCAAAAGTTCAGCTCATTCATGGACAACTTAGAAATCGATCGCATATTTAAATTGGTAACAAAACAGCCGGCAGAGCAACTTTTATGCGCAAAACTGAAATACGACGCCGTAATAACATTTGATGAATTTCCGTACCGAATTTATGACCCGTGCCTTGTCTTCGCTTTGGTTATGTGTTGGCTTGAAAGTAAAAACCGGGACGATGCGCAATTTGATAATGTTAATCCTGATATTGATGTATCCGAAAATGACGAACAAACAGCGTACTTAATGATTGCGGTACCGCTGTCAGAAGATATCACTTTAATCGAGGATGAAAGCGGATCAATACCGTATAAAGGCAAGCGTTACAAGCTTGGGCTTACAAGTGTTTGGGTGCACCCGGAGCAAGTGAATATTAATGCAAATTAAAGGCGAATTAAACAAAGCTCAACTAAAAGAGTTACAAGAAGCTATTAAAAAGCTTGAGATGCCACAAAAGAAAAAACAACGTCTTTTATGGCGTATAGCAAAGTTGGGCATGATTCCGGCAATAAAAATGAATATTAAAGAACAAAAAGACTTTAATGGTTCTGGCTTTAAAGAAAGGAAAAGCAAGCGTAAAAGCCCGCTTTTGAAAAAAATAGCTAAATATATAGTAGTTAGAGAAATGCCAGCGATTGAAGCGGTGAAACTCTATTTTAAAGGGCATTATAAAAGCACGTCGGATAAAAATATCCCAATCGGTGTAGTTGCTGATGTGCAACAAAATGGGCGGACAATTCGACAAAATGCTAAGCAATTTAAAAAGCAATCTAATAGCAAAAAAAAGGGTTCGATTACAAAACAACAAATTAAAAAATTAAGAGAGCTGGGACATACGCACTCAAGAAAAGGAAAAGAAGTTAAATCATCGGTTAAGTGGCTTCGTGAAAATTATTCAAAGGCACAGGCGGGCGTAGTGATAAAAAGAATGGTCGATGAGCTAGTTAAGCAATTTTGGTCAGTAAAAATTCCTAGCCGTGCATTTATGGGTATGACTGATAATGAATTTTCCAAAATATTAGAACGACAGCTTAAAAATATTAGCTTTGGCTGGGATGTAAAAGCCCAAAACATAAAACGAGGTAAAAATTAAATGACTTGGCCAACAATTACAATTAATCAATTAAATCTACTGCAGGGTGAAACCGACGAAGTAGAACGCCGATTTTTGTTTATCGGCAATGCAAATAAAAACAAAGGGCAAATTATTTCAGTCAACGCCCAAACTGATTTTAACGGCGTGTTGGGTAATGATGACAGTGCACTAAAAAAAGGTGTGTTAGCCGCATTAGAAAATGCCGGGCAAAACTGGTTCGCTAGCATTGCAATTTTAAACGACGGGCAAGATTGGACTGATGCTGTAATGCAAGCTCAAAAAAACGGATCGTTTGAAGCGGTTGTTTATGCTGAAAATATCAATACCAAAGCCGAAATTAATAAAGCCATTAGTCTGCGCAAAAATTTAATTGCAAAGTACGGGCGCTGGGTGCGATTTATTTTAGGTGTCGAGGGACTACAAGCTAACGAAACGTGGGCAAAATATGAATCACGACTAGCAACACTACAAAACGGTATTGCTGAATATGCAATTACACTTGTACCCATGATTTTTGGTAATGAGCCTTTTGTTAATGCAGGGCGTTCATGCAATCGGTCGGTAACCATTGCTGATGCACTAGCACGAGTAAAAACGGGCGCAGTCAGTAATTTAGGGCGTGACACTTTGCCGGTCGATTCAGCCGGTGTTGAATTGCCATTAGCAACTTTACAAACACTAAATGCAAATCGGTATAGCGTGCCAATGTGGTACCCCGACTATGACGGTATTTACTGGGCTGATGATAGAACGCTAGACGTTGAGGGCGGTGATTATCAATCAGCCGAAACAGTACGCGTTATCGATAAAGTGGCTCGAAAAATTCGATTATTAGCAATCGCAAAAATTGCAGACGCATCATTCAATAGCTCAGCTAATTCGATAGCTGTACATCAGCAATACTTTGCTAAGCCGATGCGTGAAATGTCAATCACATCACAAATAAACGGCATTGAATTCCCCGGAGAGGTTAAAAAGCCGCGGGACGGCGATATTGTGATCACGTGGAAAACACCTAAAACGGTTGATATTTATGCAGTTGTGCGCACGCGTGATATTCCGATGCAAATCACTATCAGTCTGATGCTTGATGCATCCTTAGATCAGTAATTAGGAGTAATTAAATGGGTTCAAGAATTACGGGTAAATCGTTCGATGTCAACATCGGCGGCGAATTAGTTCAAGTCAAAACCGCGACGCTATCGATTACTGATAATAGCGCGGCAGCATCAACTAACGGCGTCCCAGACGGGTACGTTGCTGGTTCAGTAACAGCAGAGGGGGCGCTAACTTTTTCAAGCAAATATTTTAACAAATTGATTGATCTTGCTCGCAGTGCTGGCTCATTTCGTAATCTGCCAAACTTTGATTTGATGTTTTATGCAGATACTGGCGACGAAAGCCAAAAAATAGAAGCTTTTGGGTGTAGATTGAAAATATCAGATCTGCTTAATGCGGATAAATCCAGTGACGACGAGACAACTCACACTATCGATTATATTGTCACGTCCCCCGATTTTGTCAGCATTAACGGCGTGCCTTATTTGTCAGCAACTGATACGCGCAATTTATTAAATTATTAATGGGGTTCAGTGATGACTAATGAAGATTCACTATTAGTAAAAATTGGACTAGTGGGTTTTATGCTCGGCATAGCGAAGCTATTAGCTGGTGACGAGGCGATTACATGGCGAAAAGTGCTCGGTCGAGCGTTGCTGGGGACAGGGTCATCACTGATAGCCGGGTTAATCATGATCCCCCACCCCGCGGCGTCCCAGCTTGTTATTGTTGGGGCGGCGGCGCTGCTCGGTATTTTGGGGCATTCACTCATCGAGTGGGTGGTTATTACTTACATTGATAAGAAAACAAAAGGATAAAAATTGATGAACTTGTCAGAACACTTTAAACGCTCAGAATTTGCATGTAAATGCGGTTGCGGCTTTGATGATGTTAATCCTCTACTTGTTGAAGTTTTGGAAGATGTTAGAAAACATTTTAATGCTCCCGTTTTTATTAGTAGCGGTTGCCGTTGCAAGCAGCACAATCACGCAGTAGGCGGAAAACAGCACAGTCAGCACGTGCTAGGTAATGCGGCTGATATCAAAGTAAAAGGCATTGAACCGAAAACCGTGGCCAATTATTTAGAATCAAAATACCCAGATAAATTCGGACTTGGTCGATACACTACATTTACCCATATTGACGTTAGAGCCGTAAAAGCACGTTGGGGCACGAATGAATAAATATAGGCTGGCGATTATTGCGTTACTGGTGTTGTTGATTTTTTGTTTTGGTATTTATTTTTCATCGTTACAACATGATAGCAAATCACTAAAACAAATAAACAAGCTGAATTTTGAAGCAAAGCAACATCAATCAGTTATTAATAATAAATCGCAAGAGCTAGAAACTAAACTACAGCAGGTAAAAACGTATGAACGACAAAATAACAAGAAAGCGCAGACCATTAGCAATGCTACTAATAGCAATTGCATTAGTCGTGATTTTGTCGAGCTGTTCAACAAGCAAACAGCAGATTACGAGCAAATTTTATCAACAAAACACATTAACAAAGTGCGTTGAAATATTGCCGAAAATTGAGAACAACACAACAACGGCAATACAAAATGCACTAATTGAATGGCGCAGTATTTATATCGATTGTGCGCTTAGGCATAACACTTTAGTAGAAACAATAAACGAGGTACAACATGGAAATCACATTAACAATTAGCGGCAAAGATATTACTTTTAAACCAACAAAGTTAGCTTATAACACGTATATCAACGATGTCACGATGAACGACAAAATTGCCCCAGCAACAAACTTTTTACGTCGTACTGTTGTGCCCGAGTGTAAAGAGGTTTTAAACGAAATTTTAGAAAATCATATTGGCGCAGCATTACAGATTAATGAAAAACTTATCAAACAATATGCGCCCGACTTAGAGATCGAAGTAAAAAACTAAATCGGCGAGTAAGTAGAATTGAGAAGAATTCGTTAGAACAATTATTGATTTTACGACGCTACTATCTGCCGGCTGAGGATGATAGTAGCGAAAATCTCGCCCGTGCGGCGTGGCTAGATAATCATTTAGCAGAGGTACAAGCGGCAGCAGTAGCAAACGGTATCGGCAAAGCTTTTAAAGGTGTTAAATAATGTCATCATCATTAGATTTTACAATTAGATTAACTGATCGCGTAACTGCGCCGCTTAAACGCGTACAATCGCAATTTAAGTCATTTAACGCAACTGCTGCCAGCTCATTTAAAAAAATTGGCGGCGGCAGTATTGCCCTTTTCGCTGTTGCTAAAAGTATTACTGGTTTACTCTCACCCGCCGAAGAAATGGATCGGGCATTAAAAAACGCAAGCTTGGGCGGTGTTTCGTCAATTAATGAATTGCGAACAGCGGCAAAAAAATTCAGCTCAGAATATGGCACAAGTGCGCTTGATTTTGTTAACTCAGCATCATCAATCAAGGGTGCGTTATCGGGCATTAGTGATGCAGACGTACCGCACGCTGTAGCTGCGATGAATATGCTGTCAAAAGCAACCGGCGAAAGCGTGGACACATCAACCGCATACATTGAGCAAATGGCAGCGAGCTACAAAGGCACAGTTAATAAAATCGGCCAGTTAAATTTTGCCCGTCATGCTGCGGGTATTGCTGCATACGCTAAAAATAATTTTAACGTGTCAACTCAGCAACTGCAAAGCATGATGCAAAAAACTAAGGGCACAGCTGCCAATAACGGCGTAAGTATGTCGGAGCAAGCTGTCGTTTTGAGCATGGCCAGTAAAAGCCTTGGTGCAGGTGCTGCGGGGTCATATGCTGCACTGTACAAAAACTTAGGTAAAGCTGGTAAAGAGTTGGGGTTGTCATTTGCTGATGCTAACGGCAAATTGCTGTCAATGCCTGAAATTATTGCAAAAATTCAGGGTAAATTTGGCAATAATTTATCAAAGAATATTAAAGCCCAAGAAGCGTTAGATAAAGCATTTGGTGCCGGTGCTGATATTGTAAAAACATTGGCGAATAACTCCGATGAATTAAATCAACATATTAAAGAAATCGGAAAAGGTCAAAACTTCAAGCTGATGCAAAAAATTGCTCAAGGTAATGTTAAACCACTGGAGCGCATTAATGCTCAATTTATGAATATTAAAGAGTCAATCGGGCGGGCGTTGTTGCCAGTTTTAATGCCTGTTATGGATACTATTAGTCAATTGATTAAGCGCTTTGCTCGGTGGCTTGAAATGTTCCCAAACATCGCAAAATGGATCGGCATTGTTGTTGTCGGATTACTCGGTTTTGCAGGTATTTCTGCTGTTATATCTATATTGTCGGGTTCTATTAGTATGTTGATCGGAGTTTTAAAATTATTTAAATTTTTTGTGTTTTCGTCAATTCAGGTTTTAAAGCTATTTAGACTAGCGTTAATTGGTATATCAGTTGCTGCTAAATATGTGCGTAGTGCGCTAATCGGTTTACAAATGATGACAGGGATATTCACAAAGCTATCAAAAGCGGTCATGTTGTTATTTACGCCTTGGGGTTTAATTATACTTGCAATAGTCGCAGTTGTGGCAATTGTGTGGTATTTCAGAGATGAAATAATTGCGGGCATAAAGTGGTGTATTGATTGGATAATGAAATTTTGGGATAGCATCAAAGACACGTGGATAATTCAAGCATTAATCAAAGGTTTTCAGGTTTTATTTGATTTTGTTTGTGATATCTGGAGAGGCATTGGCAATGCGTTTGCTAATGTTGTTGCGTGGTTAACAAGCGTCTGGGATAGTTTTATCGAGTTTTTTACCGATTTTTCATTTGTTGATTCGTTTTCAAAAATTGGGGAAGCGTTAGTGAAAATGTTCACAAACACATGGAAAAGGGTAAAAAATATGGGTATAGCTGTTATTAATGCGATCATTGACGGGCTGAACTATATCCCGGGCGTCAATATTGAATTGCTTGAGTACGAAAAAATTGACGAACCCGAACAATCACCTGTCAGCACTGCAAAATCGCCGATTACTAGTACGCTCGTGCGTGATATCGATCATGGCGGATTATCAAAAGAGATTCAAAACAGTAAATCACAAAATATTGATAATAGTAAAAATATTCAATCAGTATCAATCTATAATTCGCAGCCGATGACGCCTGCGCAGCTGCAAGAGTGGCAGGAGGTGTACGGTGGATAGATATTTTGATTTACTCATTACTGATCGTGATTTTACGCTCAATGCAGGCTATGAGCCGAACTTAGCAAAAAATCAGCAAAGCATTGGTCAAGATATTAAACATGCAATTATTGAAAGCGGTTTAGCTACTGAATTAGTTGCTGAGCGCTCGCCGACAATGCGGTATGACGTATTTACTAGGATTATTCTGTTAGTTGAAAGCGACCGCCGCATAGTACCAGGCACAGCACACATCAAAGAAGAAACAGCAGAACGGCTTTATCTGACTGCTGACACGTACGACTTTGGAAAAATTGGAGTGTCAATCGATGGCTGATTATCAAAAAATGTTTGAAAAAATTCTACACGATCACGGTATGCCAGTTGACGAAAACGCTGCCCGTAAAGAGTTCGAAGAATTGACAAAAGCAGAGGGGTTAATCACAAATACATCGAAATACTCCCCCTTTTGGCGTTTGATGTCTGCCATTGTTATAAAGCCATACGTTTGGCTAAAAGATGCATTTATCAAAAATGTATTAATGAATATGTTTTTAATGACAGCTAGCGGTCAGTTTTTAGATCTGTTTGCTAATGCGGTTAATTTAGAGCGTAAACCGGCAACATTGGCAACGGGTGAAATTTTGTTCACTAAAGCAAATAAAAATCAGGCGGTTGTTATACCCGTGGGCACGGTGATCAGCTCGCCGGAAATTAACGGGGTTACATATCAATTACAAACCACCCAAGAATATAGCATCCCTGCCGGTGTTGAAACTGCACGCATTCCAGTAGTGGCCGTCGGCAGCGGTGAAAACTATAACTTAGCTGCTGGTTATTATCGTTTTTTAGTTGAACAGATAGACGGGGTAACGGTTACAAACGATGATAACTGGTTGATCTCCCCGGGTGCTAACATTGAATCAGATGATGATTTAAGAGATAGAACCAAGAATCAATATAATTTTGTCGGTCATTATCATACCGACGCGGTTTACCGTGGCGTTGTGACAACAATTACCGGCATTTCAACCAAGCAAGTTTATTTTGTTCACGATGCACCGCGTGGCCCGGGTACTGCCAATTTATATTTATTGCTGAATGACGGCGTAGATTCAAAATATTTTATCGACAAAGTAAATAACTATATTATGGGGCAAGGTTACAGGGGGCATGGCGACGATCTGCGGTGCTTTGCTGTGCCGGAAAAGAAAATTGATATTGCTGTTACATTATATTTTGAACGTGAACAACAACCGATCGACATTAATCAATACGTATTAAACGTTGAGCATTTTATACGTTGTGCATTCCGTCAAAACAACGACTATAACGTAACTCAGGTAAATGCTTATTCCCGTTTTAGTATCTCAAAATTAAACGAAGAATTACATGAACAATTTAACGAGTTACATTCGATTGTATTTAACATTGTCGACATTGTCAGCGAGTTAGAAGTACCAAGACTTCGAACTCTAACAATAAATACCGAGGTCGCAGAATGAAATTAAAAATCAAGCTGCCGGTTTGGATGAACAAAGGCGAGCCGTTAAAGCTGGCTGATGCATCACTAAAATACTGGGATCGAATGTACCAATGGTTGAAATTCCCGGTTATGCAGTTCGACCCGCTAACGTGTGATGAACGGCTGTTATTTTTATATGCATATCAACGCGATGTTAAACGACTAAATAACGAGCCATTAACGTTATACAGAAAACGCATTAAATACGCATACGCCAATGCTGCAGATTCGGGTTCCGTTGCTGGTTTCAAAAACATTTTTGAGCGGCTAGAAATTGGCACAGTTCAAATACTGGAACGCCAGTACGGCTATGATTGGGACGTTATTATCTTGCGATTATCTGATAATCAGTTAACAAATAACCGCGATTTGTTAACTGAAATTATCAGGCAATACGGGCGAACATGTCGGCGTTATTTTTTTGAAATTGTTCACGTGCAGCCGATGAAATTTAGGTGCGGCGAGTTTAATAACAATCAACATTACAACGGTTCTAAATTTAATTTTAAACGAATACACCAAGCAACAGTAATTTTAAAAGTTGGCGGATTTGGTGAAGTAAAAGAATTTAATGGAGTACAGCAATGAGTAAAACTGCAATAGTAAATACTGGCGAACAGTTTTTTATAAAACAATTGAGCAAGTCACAAGCGATAAAACTAGATAAAGTTATATTTGCTAACGTCTCAGGCATTAACGGCGACACTGAAATCAATGTTAACGGTTTGATGCCAGATGCTAGCCAAATCGTACATACAGCACCAGTTACGCAATCCGGGTTATTGAATGATAAAACAGTTGTTTATTCTGTTATTCTGGACACTAGTATTGGTGATTTTTCTTTCAATTATATTGGTTTGGTGAACTCTGAAACTAACACGCTATGCATGGTAATGCATACTGATTTAACAAAAAAAATTAAAACTGCAGGACAACGCCAAGGAAATACGATAACCGAGTCAATCTGGTTAGAAATTGATAACGCATCTGAGTCGACGGGTATTACTGTCAATGCTCAGACGTGGCAGATTGATTATTCAAAACGATTAGCTGGCGAAGATGAGCGCATTCGATTAACTAATTATGATTTATATAATCGATTAGCAATTCAGAACGGTTTTACAATAACCAAGAATAATAATCAATTAACAGTTTCGGTGGGGCTTGCTTATGTTGCGGGGTTGCGAGTTGAGCACACAGCGCAAACATCGATAAAAGTCGAAAGTAATCAATCGTTATATATTGACGCATGGCTTGCAGGCACTGTAACTGGTGAGTGGTCAGTAAACTATAATTTGATTGCTGGCACTAATTTACGTGATTACGAAAAAAATGGATTTAAGCACTATGTTGAACGTGTTGCATCGATAGATGCAAGCGGTAAGCTAGTTGTTGTTAAGCCAAGGTCATTTATTACAACTTTCGATCTGAGTTCTGCGACAGACTCAACGGCAGAAAATAAGGCAGCTACGTCACTAGCAGTAAAAAAAGCCTATGATTTAGCATCAAACGCATTAAAGAAAGGAGATTACGGTATCGGCTCATCCGTCGGTGCTATAGCTGAAAATTTTGATGATCATTTGGTGGGTGGGTTTTATCAATGTAGAACGACGGACTTTTCTGATCTAC
This sequence comes from Gilliamella sp. X-60, assembly GCF_057063585.1. Classification (NCBI taxonomy): domain Bacteria; kingdom Pseudomonadati; phylum Pseudomonadota; class Gammaproteobacteria; order Orbales; family Orbaceae; genus Gilliamella; species Gilliamella sp. X-60. Next base: position 54,947 of record NZ_JBXSQJ010000005.1, read on the forward strand.
AGCTTTCTGGCAATAGCACTGCGACATTATTAGCATATCCGAGCAACAGTACGACTTGGAAAGTTGAACAGCTATCAGTAGTTAACTCAAAAGAGCCGAGAGTTTATTATCGTTGCGATACAAAAGAAGGTAAACAAAAATGGCACGAAGCAATCACAACTGCAAATATTAAAGATTTTGCGTATGAATTTAAGGGAAATTTAGTTAATAAATCATTAAATGAGTTAACAGGTACAGAAGCAGGTATTTATTTTCAAGGTAGAAACGTTCAAGCGACTACTGAAAACAACTATCCGATTAATGAGGCGGGAACATTACAAGTCTTAAAAAATGGTGCTGATGGGGCAGGATGCTGTCAAATCTACACTGCTTATAGAAATGCTAGACAATTTATCAGAAATTACAGAGGCGGCACAAAAACGTGGGAGCCGTGGGTTGAATTCTACACAACTGCAAATAGAGAGTTAGCGGGATTAATTGATAAATTCACATCAGGAGGCGTTGAGTCACGAGTGTACTCTAACGATAAGCGTTTTTACTTGCTGGTGCGTGACGACGGCATGGTGGGAATGTATAACACTGTAAGAAAAAATTTACCGTGGGGATTTACCGAAGATGGTGTGCTTGGTGAGGGTTATGTTCCGGCTGACAGGGTTTTAAATCTAGAACAATATATTAGAAATTTTACATTACCACCCGGTATTCCTTTGCCGTGGCCTCATGATCGACCACCGGCAGGTTGGTTTGAGTGTAACGGAGCTCAATTCGATGTAAATCAATTTCCACGACTGGGTAGTGTTTATCATTGGGGGCGATTACCTGATTTGCGGGGTGAGTTTATTCGTGGCTGGGATAACGGTCGTGGAGCAGATCCTGGGCGCGGAATATTTAGTTGGCAAGAAGACGCAATCAGAAATATTTGGGGAAGTATTTTTGGAACTAACGACCCCGCTCACGGTTTTATTGGTGATGTTGTTTCAACGAGCGGAACTTTTAGAGTTAATGGAGTTGGAAAGAAGCAGGCACTACCAAATCAAGGTGGACCAACTTGGGGGTGTGAAGAGATTATTTTTGATCCGTCTATAGCATCACCTATATCTCATGACAACCACCCCCGCAACGTCGCATTTATGTATATAGTTAAATCAGAATAATTAGGAGATTTATATAATGAAATATCAATTACAACCAGAAACGGCAATCTTAGACAGTAACGGTATAACAACAACAGCAGGTTGGGCAGTGATTTATAATGTTGATTTTAAGGGAGAGTATTCGGGTGCTACATATCAGTATTTACCGATTGGTGTTGGTGTACCGGCTAACTCGTATTTAGATGCGCCGAAGCCAGTTAAAGACGGTAAAGCAATTGTTAGAGTCGGCGACAAGTGGACATACCCCGCAAACCACCGAGGTAAAAAAATCTACTCAATAGAAAATGGTGCAGAATCAACAGTAACCGAAATCGGCGACATTCCCACAGATTACACGCTGTTAAAGCCGTCTAGCGAATTTGACACGTGGGACGGTGAGGCGTGGGTATTAGATGAAAATAAACAGCATCAGCACTATGTAGCTGTAGCAACAGCACAGAAAAAACAGCTATTAAACGAGGCGACTGCTCAAATTGATTATCTACAAGATGCAATTGATACAGAAATAGCTACAGACGAAGAAAAAACGTTATACGCAGCATGGAAAAAATATCGTGCTTTACTAAATCGTATTGATGTCGATGCTGCGCCTGCAATTGAATGGCCGGAAAAACCGGAGTAATCCATGTGGTGTGATAAAACATTTTCATTAGCAAAATATCAACAGATGAATTTTGAGGTTGTAGCAATTGAGCCGTACAAGATTACTAACAGCAAATTTTTATCACCAGAAGAGGCAGTCAGGGCGTTATTAGCCAAAATCGACAGCATAACGCCAGTTGCTGTTATATTGATATCATCTGTAACAGAAGCCGGTTTTATTGGTCAATTGACAGCATTGAGCCAATGCTGGGATTTGCCCGAAATTAAGCGTGCACTGAGAACAGCTAAAACAGTACAGGACTTGGATGTCACAAAAATGGTTATACCGAACCCGGCAGATCGTAAGGTGGTAAAACAGCTATCATCAAGCAATACACGTGCAATTGTTAATGCTCAAACATTAAAAGCAGCACAAAAGCCCGCTAAAGCATCAATTGATAGCGTAATGAGTGAATTACAGCAGTTTGCACAGCAAAAAGAAGCTGTTTTAAACAAAGTTGCCAGTAAAACAGCTTCATTAACTGGCGGTAGTATTGATATAACATTTTTTCATGGTTTTCCGTGTGATCTCTATAAAGAGTTACCAAATAAAGAGCATATTTTCACTTTTTTACTGGCATTTTCAGATAACGACTTAACCCCTATTTTGGATTTAGTACATGATAGAAAACTCATCGATTAACAATAGCATGGGATCTGCGGGAAGCGTTGATAATATTGTATTAGCGTTGGATGGTGAGTCCATTATATTAAAAAACCCGTCAATTTCTGCAGAGTATGATTTGCCGGAAGAAGACCAAAGCGGGCAATCGTCATCAACAAACAGCAGTGAAAAAGGTATCAAGCCCAAAAAGCTGAATATTAACGGGTTAATTGAATATTCAACACCGGATCGCTTAAGTCGATTGATTGAATTGTCATATCAAACCGAAAAAGGCGGCGCTAAAAAGCTGTATCGTGTAGCCAACGCAACTGCTAACGTTATAAATTTACGTGAAGCGGTTTTTAGTGGAAAAGTTTCGGTTTCTCCCCATTCCACGCTATTAGCATGGCAAGTTAGTTTTACGCTATCAGAACGTAAATCAGTGCCTGAGAAAAGAGAAGCGAGAGCACAACAGCGAGCAGTTGAAAGCGGTGACGAAAACGTGGGCGCAATAATTGAAGAAGTGCCTGATGAGCAGGAAGAAAAAAACGGACTTTCTTGGTTTGAAGAAAATATTTTAGCTAAAGCTAACGACGTAATGGGCTAGTAAATGAAAATAAATAAACATGCAATTATTGACAATGAACGCGTTCAAATTATTGATTGTAATATTGTACTAGAATTAAATGCGTGCGGACGGGGCTTTATTACAGTTCCGGCTAATTGTAATTGCGATTCATTTAAAAACAAAACATTGATAATAAACGTTGGCTATAGCAATAATTTGCAACGATTTTTTACTGGTTATATCGAAAGCGAACAAACTGCGGCAAATAATACTAAAAAGCTATTTATACGCGAATTAATTGGTTGTTATCAACAAACAATTAATTGTTCGTTTCAACATCCGACGTTAAAAGCTGTTACTGAGTATTTAACATCAAAAAACGGGTTGCAGTTTAATTTGCCGGACGCTGATTATGTTAATACAAAAATCCCGCATTTTAAACATGCAGGAACTGGCTATCACTTATTGCAAGAAATCGGTAGAGCTTTCAACATTCCCGAATATACATTTTTTCAAACACCAACCGGCAAAATCTATTGCGGTAGCTATAACGATAGCTATTTTAATGATAAAGATATCAATTTGGGCGATAATTTAAATAAAATCGCATCATCAACCGCCGGATCTAACATTGTCGAAATTCCGCTAGTGCCAAAACTGCGTCCGGGCGTTAAAATTAACGGCAGAAAAGTATCTATTGTCAATTTGATTAACGATAACATGACAATAACCTTTGAAGACAAAGCAGGGAAAAAATCGGCTGCACGGCGACAAATTGAAAAAGAATTCCCCGAACTTGCCGACGGCTATCATCTGTCAAAAATGGCGAAAGTGGTGGCAATTTCGGACGAGACCAATCTAGGTGATATATCTACACCATTCCGCCCCAAGTACGCCGTTAATGTGCAGTTATTAGATGAAAACGGCAAAGAATCGAAGACGCCTGTTTATAAAGCTGTGCCTTTACCAGTAACCAACATCGGATCTGAGGGTGGCTCATATCACTACCCAGAGGAAGGTGCAGAGGTAGAAATAGGGTTTATTAACGGTAAGCCTGATCAGCCGGTTATACGCAATATCTACCCAAACAATAAGACAATGCCAAATATCAAAAAGGATGAGCATTTATTGCAACAACGTGCCGAAGTTTTTACAAAGATTGACAACGTCGGCAATATGATACGTGAAAGCGATCAGACTGTGACAGATAACGCCCGTGATTATTGTTTAAATAGCGATTCATCAACTGAAAAAACAACAACAAAAATAACAACAGTTAACGCTAATTATACTATCAACACGTACAGTAATTATAAATTATCTGCGAACACTATAACGCAGCTTGCACTAAAAGATTATACAGTCGGGACTAATTCGAATTTTGTGCAGTTTGTCGATATTGATTACTCATTAACAATAAACAACAATCAAACAATATCAGTAAAAAATAAAATTGATATTACAGCAAATAAAATTGATATCACAGCAAACGAAATCAAAGAACAGATTGAAACAATTCGCCAGAGTATTGCAGGGGCAAAGCAAGAAATTATCGCCCCTCAAGTTTGGATCGGCAGCGGTGAGATAAATGTATCGCAATTGATGTTAGACACGCTAGAACTGATTGAGCGGCTAGCCGATTTGACAGCGCAGCATACACACCCGAACACTAGCACGCCAACAAACTCAGGCGCAATCACGGGTGTCAAAACAGATGCGATTAAACTCGATAATAAATACTCTCCCGTCATAGCAAAATAATACGTTGTGCCCTCGCCCACAGCTGTGGGCTTTTTTATAATGAATCTTTATATAACTTTATTGCTTCTTCGATAATTTTGCTTTGTGATTTACCCGTCCCGTTGCTTAACGCTATTATTGTATCTATCGTTTCAAGCGGTAGCTTGTAGCTTTTTGGTTTTACGCCTCGCTTGTCATCACTTCGTTTTTGAATTTCAGCTCTTGATAATGCCATTTCGTCACCTTGATTTTTAATTAATCAATTGATATATTAAGGTCATCGGCGGGGTCGCACCCCCGCCTTTGATTGGTTAATAGACTGGAAATGATACCAGTACTATAACCAAGAGAATTAAGAATCGGTACATTCTTTTTCTCCCTTAAGCCCCCATCTTAGGCTGGGGGTTTACCTCATCAAGTCCCTCACTTGATGGTTATTATTATAGTAATACCTACCTAAAAAGTCAACACTTTTCTAACTATATTTTAAACAAAATTAAAATAAATCAATAACCCACCTGAGCCATTGGCTATTTTCATATCTGAATTTTAAATATAAATAATCGGGGACAAAATCGATCGGGTGACCCAAAGCGTGCTACACCGCACCCACCTACGAGGTTTGTACGTGAATTTTTTTTCAGTTGGATTTTATTACAAAACAAAGCTCAAATGCTTATTGAAAAAAGGATCTTAAAGGATCGTATAAAACTGAAATAAATGAAATACTTTTCAATATTTTTCAGTTTTTAACTTATAAAAAAGATCGTGGCTAATAGCTAACGTAACGAATAATAACAATATTTTTATTTTAGGTGTTTCTTTATTGCGAATATTATCCTTTTATTTAATTTTATAATTATTAATAATCAGATAGTTAAAGAAAATAAAAAACGAAATAAAAAACAGTGCGCGTTAACCATGCACAAACAGTCCCGTCAGCACTTCGGGTTTTTGTGGTGTTTTAATTTCGGTTATTTTTACCTCAACGAAATTGCTAACATAATCATCTCCGACCGGTAGATAACAACTACTATTTTTATAATAACCGTTTTCATCCTTTTGTTTAGTGTACTCAATTGCTAACTCATGAGCTTGTTTTTCATCGTTTGCGAAAGCATAGATTTCTTCGTATGCATCATAATCTTGGTGAACCGCCTCAACTCTATATAATTTCATATTTAATACCAGGTAAATAAAATTAATTTCATTTTGCATTTATTTTTTTTAAATGCAAGATAAATATGAAGTAAAGCAACTACACGAAACAAACCGCCATTTTACCGCCACTTGCTACTTTTATAGAATTTCTCAAGGTGAAATTTGTCAAATAAATTATTGATTTTTAATAATATAAGTGGTGGGTTGTGAGGGGATCGAACCCGCGACCAATTGATTAAGAGTCAACTGCTCTACCGACTGAGCTAACAACCCACCGAAATATTCGTCTATATTATATATAGTTTTAAGCAATAATGCAAATCACTAATCTGATTTTTAATTACTAAAATTTTGAGATAAATAGCCAAAAATTAAATTTAAAATTCTAAAATCATTAGAATTTTATCATTATGCGACTTAAGTTTAATTTATTATGAATCAATAAAAATTAAATTTAACAAGTAAATTTCAATATTGCTATATCATTAAATAATTCTATGTTCTACTGTAGTGAGTATTTCAACAAAATTAAATGTTCTATCATGAATTATAGATAAATCAGGAGGTAAAAAATGAAAATATCCTCAGTGACTATGCTTATCACAATGGGATTATCCAGCGCAGTAGCTTATGCGCATACTGCAAATGAAATTATCGTCCGTGGTGGACCTGTTTATGTTCACCCTAAAGATAAAAGTGATCATGTTAAAGTAGGCGGAGCCAAAAGCGATCTAAAAGCAAAAGCCGATAACGATACACAACTTGGATTAAATTTCCAATATATGGTGACCGATAATATTGGTGTCGAACTGTTAGCTGCAACACCTTTTAGCCATCAAGTTAAGCTAGGCGGGGGCAATTCAACGGGGCTTTCTGGTGCTCATTTAGGGAAAATTAAACATCTACCACCAACATTAAGTGCTGTTTGGTATCCACTTGATTCACAATATGAGCTACAACCCTATGTTGGAATGGGTATTAACTATACCTTCTTTTTTGATGAAAAACTTAGTGGTGAAGCCAAAAAAGCGGGATTTCATGGTTTAGATCTTGACAGTTCTTGGGGCTGGGCAGCACAAGTCGGTGCTGATTATTCTTTAAATGACAATTGGCTTTTGAATGCTCAAATCCGTTATATTGATATAGAAACTAAAGCAACAACCCATTTAGGTAATACTAAAGTTACCGCTAATTATAAGCTTGATCCATGGGTTGCAATGATTGGTGTAGGTTATAAATTTTAAAGGAACAAACATAAAAAACCTCTCAAACGAGAGGTTTTTTATTACAAAGATTAAAGATTTTTTATGGCAACATACTGCTCTTGCAGTTTGGCTTTATCATCAATATAACCTTTTTGTTTTTCTTTTTCTTTCGCAACTACTGCTGCTGGTGCTTTATCGACAAAGCTGGCATTAGACAGTTTATTTTCAATACGAGAAATTTCGCCATTGATGCGTTCAATTTCTTTTTCTAAACGCGCAAGTTCGTTTTCTTTATTGATTAATCCTGCCATTGGGATTAATAACTCGGCGCCATCAACCAGTTTTGTGACCGATAATGGTCCAGTTTCACCATCATCAAGTAAAACAATTTCAGACAATCTTGCTAATGATTCAATAAAATTGATGTTATCAGCGATGATTCGATGTACCGTTGGAGAGCCTTTTCGAATCAATAATTGTAGTGGTTTACTTGGCGCAATATTCATTTCGGCACGTATGTTTCGTACGGCAATCACGACATCTTTTATCCAATTAATATCAGCTACTGCTTGATCATTTGAATGCTGTTCATCAAAAGCAGGCATTGGCTGTAACATGATGGTGTCAGCGGTTATATTCATTAAGCCTTTTACATTTTGCCAAATTGCTTCGGTTATAAATGGAATAATCGGGTGCGCAAGACGTAATAGAGCTTCTAATACCGTAATTAACGTATGGCGAGCTGCGCGTTGCTGTGACGGTTCGCCATTGGCTAAAATGGATTTGGTTAGTTCTAAATACCAGTCACAGAATTGATTCCATGTGAACTCATATAAAATATTAGCTGCTAAATCAAAACGATAAGTATCAAATGCGTCTCGATAAGCTTTAATGGTTTGATTAAATTCGGCTAAAATCCATTTATCTGCTAAAGAATAATCTAAACCCCCGCCTTTAAAGCCACAATCATGCCCTTCTGTATTCATCAGCACATAGCGGCTAGCGTTCCAAAGTTTATTACAGAAATTACGATAACCTTCTAAGCGTTTTAAATCCCAATTAATATCACGCCCAGTTGAGGCTAACGCTGCTAAAGTAAAGCGTAGCGCATCAGTACCGTGCGCCTCAATGCCATTAGGGAACTGTTTTTGGGTGCGTTTAGCAATTTTTTCAGCTAATTGAGGCTGCATCATATTGCCTGTCCGTTTTTCTAATAAAGCTGGCAGTGAGATACCGTCAATCATATCTAAAGGATCGATAACGTTTCCTTTAGATTTAGACATTTTCTGCCCTTCTTCATCACGAATTAAACCTGTGACATACACTGTTTTAAAAGGAACTTGTGGTTTACCATGTTCATCTTTAATAAAGTGCATGGTCATCATGATCATTCTAGCTACCCAGAAGAAAATGATATCAAAACCAGTTACGAGCACATTGGTTGGATGGAAGGTGGCTAAATCATCAGTATTATTCGGCCAACCTAACGTTGAAAATGTCCAAAGCGCAGACGAAAACCAAGTATCCAGCACATCTTCATCTTGCGATAATTCAATATCATTCGACAGATTATTCTCGCGTCGCACTTCTGCTTCATCACGGCCAACATAAACATTACCTTGTTTATCATACCAAGCCGGAATACGATGTCCCCACCATAATTGACGTGAAATACACCAATCTTGAATATCATTCATCCAAGAAAAATACATATTTTCATACTGTTTTGGTACAAATTGGATATCACCATTTTTTACTGCATCAATAGCAGGCTCGGCAAGCACTTTTGCTCGCACATACCATTGATCGGTTAGCATAGGTTCGATCACAACGCCACCACGATCACCATATGGAACGGTCAAATCATGCGGTTCGATTTTTTCTAAAATACCCAATGATTCACATTCTGCAACGACTGCTTTACGAGCAGCAAAGCGTTCCAATGTTTGGAACTGAGCAGGAATAACTGGATCATAAGCATCGCTTGGTTCACCATTGGTATCAAATACTTCAGCTTGCTGACGAATATCACCATCAAACGTTAAAATGTTGATCATCGGTAATTGATGACGTCGCCCAACTTCATAGTCATTAAAATCATGCGCAGGGGTAATTTTTACGCACCCTGTACCTTTGGTCATATCGGCATGTTCATCACCCACAATTGGAATACGGCGGTTAACAAATGGTAATATGACAAATTGTCCAATCAGATCTTTATAGCGAGGATCTTCAGGATTCACCGCAACCCCTGTATCCCCAAATAAGGTTTCAGGACGAGTAGTTGCCACCACTAAATAATCTTTTCCGTCGGCTGTTTTGGCACCATCAGCTAACGGATAACGTAAATGCCACATTGAACCTTTAACTTCGCGGTTTTCAACTTCAAGATCGGAAATAGCTGTACGTAATTTTGGATCCCAATTGACTAAGCGTTTACCACGATAGATGAGATTTTCTTGATATAATCTCACGAAGACTTCTTTCACTGCATTTGATAGACCTTCGTCCATGGTGAAACGTTCACGATCCCAATCAACTGAATCCCCTAAGCGACGCATTTGCTTAGTAATGCTACCGCCTGATTCGGCTTTCCATTGCCAAATCTTGTCAATAAAAGCATCACGCCCGTAATCATGGCGTGTTTTATTTTCTTCAGCCGCAATTTTGCGCTCTACCACCATTTGCGTTGCAATACCAGCGTGATCGGTTCCTGATTGCCAAAGGGTATTATGACCTTGCATACGATGATAACGAATCAAGGCATCCATAATGGTTTGCTGAAAAGCATGCCCCATATGTAAACTACCTGTCACATTCGGCGGTGGAATGGCAATACAATAACTTGGTTGCGATTTATCACCATTGGGTTTGAAATAACCACTTTGTTCCCAATGCTTATAAAGAGGTTGTTCAATTTCTTGTGGATTATAAGTCGTGTTTTTCATAATTAATGCATAAATCCTGATTTAAGGCATAAAATGGTTGCTATTCTACAGTAAAATAGCCAAACAATAAATTAGCAGAACAATAAACTCATCGATTTAATCGAATTGTAAAAATTTTTATAATACGATAAATAGCATAAAAAAAACCGCCTTGTATTAAGCGGTTTTTTTATATCTATCATTGTAAATATAATTGGTAATTAGTGATGTTGATAAATAAAATTATCAATTAATCGTGTTTTACCAATATAAACCGCTAGCGCACACAAACTATCTTGTTCAAGCCTATCAACCGATGTTAATGATGCTAGATCGACAAATTCAATATAGTCAATCTTGGCTAAAGGTTGGTTGACAATAAGATCGTGCATAGCTTTTGTTATAACTGTTACCGACGTTTCCCCTTGCTTTATCATTGCATTGGCACATTCAATTGCTTGATAAAGGCACACGGCTGCGGATCGTTCACGTTCAGACAAATAGCTATTACGTGAACTTTTAGCTAGTCCATCTGCTTCACGCACAATAGGGCAACCAATAATTTCAATGTCGAAATTCAGATCACTGACCATTCGTTTAATTACCGCTAACTGCTGTGCATCTTTCTGTCCAAAATAAGCACGATCAGGTTGTGTAATATTGAATAATTTTGTGACAACAGTGCAAACACCTTTGAAATGCCCTGGGCGCCTTTTTCCACATAAAGCATCTGTTAAACCATTAACATCAACATAGCTGTTAAAATTAGCATCATACATTTCACTGGCAGTTGGACAAAAAATCAAATCTACGCCCATCTTCTCACAAACAATTTTATCTCGCTCTAAATCACGAGGATAACTAGCAAGATCTTCTGAAGGTCCAAATTGTATAGGATTAACAAAAATCGTCACAATAACTTTTTGGTTATCCCTTTTAGCCGCAGCCATTAAGCTTTGATGACCTTCATGCAAATAACCCATGGTTGGAACAAGTCCGATACTATAGCCAGCTTGACGCCAAGCTTTAACTTGTTCTCGTACTTGTCCAATTGTCGTTACAACATTCATTTAGTTATCCCTTATAATTGAAACTCAGATTTAAGTTTGTTTATTACCTCACCATCAATCGCAAATTCATGGATTGAAGTAGGAAATTGTTGTTGTTTTACCTGTTGGCAATAGTCAGTAAACGCTTGTTTCATATGATGACCAATTGGGGCAAAAGATTTGACAAATTTTGAAGAAACACCATCATACATAGACAGCATATCTTGATAAACAAGTACCTGCCCATCACAATTTACACCCGCGCCAATACCAATAGTTGGAATACTCACTAATTGTGAGATCAATTTTGCTAAATCAGCAGGTACACATTCAAGTACAATCGCAATCGCCCCCGCTTGTTCAACCGCTAATGCATCAAGAACAATATTTTTAGCATCTTGATAATCTTTACCTTGCACTTTGTATCCCCCTAATGCAAGAACAGATTGGGGCATGAGTCCAATATGCGCAACAACCGGAATAGATGCTTGCGTAATCATTTTGATGTGTTCACTAAATGCTTGCCCTCCTTCAAGTTTAACCGCTTGAGCCTGACCTTCTTTAATTAGGCGACCGGCATTTAAAACTGCATCATACACAGATGTTTGATAAGACATAAAAGGTAAATCAGTGACAACAAATGCGGACTTAGCTGCTCTTGCAACCGCTTTGGAGTGATGGATCATATCTTCCATAGTAACCGATACGGTGCTATCGTAACCCAGCATCACCATACCTAAAGAATCCCCCACTAATAAACAATCTATACCACTTTCATCCATTAATTTAGCTGTAGTGTAATCATAAGCGGTTAGCATAGTAATTTTTTGTCGGTTTTGTTTACGTTCTTTTAAAGTGGCAATCGTGTTTTTCAAGGTAACAACTCCAATTCTAATTGTCGATAGTCCTTGCTTGGATGTTTTGTTCGACTGATATTAAGTAAAATAGCAGATAACTGCTGGTAAATAGGTTTTAGTTTGACCGGCATAGCCATTATATGTTGTTTGATCGTTTCAATATCGCCTCGCTCGACAGGTCCAGTTAGGGCATCAATGACGCCTACTTCACATATATTTTTAGCATTTTCTAAGAATAATAGATGCCACGCTTGTTCACTAAACTCAGAATCTAACTCGCATTGGTCAAGTAAATCAATACCAAGTTGTACCAATGCAATAACTTGATTACTCAACATAACACAAGCCGCATGATAAAGTGGCTTTTTATTCGCAGGTAAAATGGCTAAAGGATTTTTTAGTGAAACAAAAAAGTTTTTTAATTGAGGAATAATGCTTTCATTTGCCTCAAGCGTAAAAGAAACACCTGACATAGCGGTATAGCATTCAAATCTATCATAAATGGCATATAAAGGATGCAATGAAAACGCAAATGGATGAACAATTTTATGTTGGCTAAATATATGTGACGTCAACAGCCCACTGCAATGACCGATCCATTTATTAGTAATAGGTAATTGGCAAAGTTCTTGCCAAACAGTGGCTATTTGGCTATCTGATACAGTAACCAATAAACAATCACAATCATTAACTAAATCAGCTAACGATGCATAAGCTTGACTATGAATAAAATCACTTGCCTCTTTTGCATGTTTATAAGATCGGCTATAAAACCCAGCAATCCGCATTCCACATAAAGAAAAATACTTAGCTAAGGTGCAACCTACTTTACCCGCACCAATAAAACCGATAATCATTGTAACTATAAATTATTAAATAATTGTCGCATTATAGCTCAACCAGCTTAATATTCAATCAAATTAGAGACTGATAACATATGGGGGCTGAATGGAAAATTATCATTTTTAATAGTGATAAAGTGTAGGAATTACTCGCACTATTTATGGTAATTTAAGAAAATATAACACCAAAAAAATCATGAAGCATTAAATAATATACCATCCATTGAACATAAAACACGAAAATAGGCAGTATTCTACATGAGTTGTGTACTAACTATGGGATAGTTACAGTAGGGGGATTATATGGAAAATGTAAGTTATATTTCAGTTTTATAGTATTATATTGTAATATCATTAAAATCCATTATTTTTTGTTTTTGGAGCATTTATATGAGTAAAATATTATCAAGTTTTACAGAAACACCGCAAACAATTAGTATTGAACAACTAGCAACAGCTTTAGGTTGTAATGAGTCGACGATATATATGTGGCTTAAAGATGAAACACTTCAATTACCAAAACCAATTGAAGTTGGAAAAAAGATGTGTTTTATTTATGAAGAAATTAAAGAGTGGTTGTTTAACAGACCTAGGCTTAATTGTTTTTATAATAAAAACTTAAATAAAATCGAAATTACTAATGAAGAAAGTTTGAACAGCTCTGATATCGATAGTTTAATTAACGAACAAACAGCTTTAGAAATATTACGACAAAATAAAAATAAATTTTTATCTAAAAGAAATGCTATTGTAATGCCTTGCGTTGTCATTGATAATAATACACATTTGTTTTTTAGTGAGTTATTAGGAAAATATATACTTTTACAAACTTATATGTAGAAATTACTCGCGTTTTTTTACAGTAATTTAAGAATCTACGTAATGAATATTATAAAAAAGCAAAGTTAACGCCCCATCCCCCACAAGATGCAGGGCGTTTATATTATAAGCAAAAATGACCACTATCGATTTAGCTAAATCGTTTTATGGTCAGTCATCCGGCCATTTATAAAAAGCTAAAGAAATTCTAATTGAAGCTATTTGTCCCTTTAACCACTAACAAATAACGTTATAAAACTATCTGTTATGATATTAACCATCTAAAATCTACTGAAGATAAATTAAGCTAAACATTCACTTTTTAGGTTATATTTTTTGTAAAAAATATTCAGGATTCTATACCGTTTGGCAATTAATTGATAATTCACAACATCCATTGATTAAAATAGAAGATAAACGTATTATCAATCAAATAGTTATAAAACCTGCCAGTTAACAAATGAATAAGCACACCGAAAGTGATAGGGACTTTAATAAAGATATGATGTTCGCTTTTTAAGTTATATTTTTGTAAAAAATATTCAGGATTCTATACCATTTGGCGATTAATTGAGAACGCACAACACTATTGGTTAAAACGGGAAATAACCATCTTATCAATCAAACAACTATAAAAGCTATTCCTATGAATTACATATTTTTTATCATAAATTGATTTATTTCATCTAAGAACAAATTACCATATTTTTCCAATTTGATTTTACCTACACCAGTAATATTAATGAGCTGCTTTTTACTTTCTGGTTTAGTTTGAACCATTTCAAGCAATGTCGCATCACTAAAAACAATATAGGGAGGAATATCTTCGGCATCGGCAATATCTTTACGCAATCGTTTAAGATTATTAAATAAAATTCGTTCTTCGTAAGCTAGAATAGTTGTTAAATTAATTGCTCTAGCGTAACGATTTATACGGCTTTTCTTAACAATTTCTAAACGAGGTTTGGCCAATGATAATGATGTTTCTCCCCGAAGAATTAAACGTGCTTTTTGTGTTAATTGCAGAGTGGTATAAGTTGATATATTTTGATTTAAATATCCCAAATAAACCAGCTGTCTAATAACGCTGAGCCAATAGCCAGATGAATTTTGCTTACCAATGCCATAAACAGATAATTTATCATGACCATTATCTTTAATTTGAGAGCGCCCAGAGCCACGTAAAACATCGACAATATATTGCGCTCCATAACGTTGTTCAACGCGATAAACACAGGATAAAACTTTTTGTGCATCAATTAAGCCATCATAAAGTTCAGGAGGATACAAACAAACATCACAGTTATTACAAGGTTCTTCCCGCTGTTCACCAAAATAATTAAGCAACACAATGCGCCGACAAGTCAAACTTTGCCCAAAAGCTTCCATTGCATCAATCTTTTGCAATTCAACCTGTTTATGTTGCCCTTCTCTTTTTTCAATAACTTGTTGCTGATACCAATTAAGATCTTTACTATTAAACAGTAGCATCGCTTCAGCAGGTAAGCCATCACGCCCTGCTCGCCCCGTTTCTTGATAATAAGCTTCAATCGTTTGAGGGCAGTCTGCATGAACAACAAAACGCACATTGGGTTTATTAATCCCCATACCAAATGCAACCGTTGCTACAATAATTTGTACATTGTCTTTTAAAAAATCTTCCTGTGCTTGTTGGCGCTCATTATTAGACAGCCCAGCATGATAAGCTTTAACGGAAAACCCTCGTGCAGCAAGTCTAGTGGTCATATCTTCCACTCTTGAACGACTTGAACAATAAATAATGCCACTATTGCCTTTTTGTGTTTCAATAAACGAAACAACCTGCTCAGTTTGATTAAATTTTTCGACCACCGTATAACGAATATTTGGCCGATCAAAACTTCGCACTATTACTAATGGATCAACCAAATTTAATTGATGAATAATATCAGTCTGCGTCATTTTATCGGCAGTTGCGGTTAATGCAACAATGGGTACTTTAGGAAAACGAGTTGAAAGTTGACCTAATTGACGATAATCAGGTCTAAAATCATGTCCCCATTGTGAAATACAATGCGCCTCATCAATAGCAATTAAAGAAGGTGGATATTCATCAATTAATGTAGAAAAAGCCTGTAATGCTAATCGTTCAGGAGAAACATATAACAGTTTTATGGAGTGATCCAAATATTTTTTGATAACTTCTTGTTGCTCGGTCGATGATAGTGAGGCATTAAGATAGGCGGCAGAAATACCATTGGCTAATAACTGATCAACCTGATCTTTCATTAAAGAAATTAAAGGAGAGACAATAATTGCGGTTCCCGGCAATAATACTGAGGGAATTTGATAACACAAAGATTTACCGCCACCTGTAGGAATAATTATTAAAGTATCACGCCCATCGATAATAGATTCAATAATTTCTCTTTGTTGATTTCTAAATGACTTGTAACCAAAAACATTTTGCAAAACATCTTCAATCTGATCTTTTATCGACATACAAACCTAAACATGTTGCCCCTAACTTGAAGTAGCGAGTATAGCTAAATTAATTTAAACAGACCACCACGAATTTATATAAATTTACAATTCATCCCAATAATAAAAAATTTTTTAGAAAAGATTTTTTGATTCAAATATGATGATTTTATTTAAATCGCAAACAAATAATGTTTATTTTACAACCTATTCAGTTCGAAAGATTAAAAAAACAGCTATTTTTTTATTTTTTTACTTGCTACAAATCAATTTGCCAGCTAATATTTGCGTGTTTCAAATATACGCCCGTAGCTCAGTTGGTTAGAGCATCACCTTGACATGGTGGGGGTCAGTGGTTCGAGTCCACCCGGGCGTACCATCCTAAAGCCTTATCTAAAAAGCCTTTAAAGTGATTACCTTAAATTCAGGTTTTTTAGTAGAGTAAAACGATACCATCAAATAGCCATTTAAATGCTAACAGCTTTAAAATAAACAAGTTTTAATATCAAAAAATCCAATAAAATCAATGACTTTTCTGAGGGGTTTTTGACAAGAAGCAGCACGAGCTAGTAGGTTGTTTATAAAAAAGGCAGCTATATTAAAGCTGCCATAAAAAATGATCAACAAAACTTAAAGGTTGATTAGCTAATTAAAAATTAATTTCGGTACCAACAAAATAGCGTCTACCTTCTAAGGTTTTACCAAAATCTTCATTAGAAACATCTTTATCAAATAAGTTATAAACACCAGCATAAACCTTAGCTTGTTTATGTACTTGATAAGATGCCCCTATATCCCAGAAAGTATAGCCTGGATAGTCAACTTTTGTGCCATTACGATTATTTGATGATTCCATACCATAATAGGCCATCTTAGCCCATAAATCCCATTGCTGTGTAGCATACCAATCGAGTTGGGTGTTGAATTTTTGTTTAGGCGTTCTATTTAAAGCTCGTCCTTTATATTGACCACTTTTTTGTTCTGTTTTTGTCCAAGAATAGTTAGAACTTAATAAGAAATCAGTAAATAAAGGTGTTTTAAATGAAAATTCAAATCCTCTCAAATCTGCTTTATCAACATTTTCTAACTTTTTGACAAGGTCAAATTTTTCTTTATAACCCAATATGCTACATTCTTCTTTATGTGGAGCCCCTTCACAAATAGTATTCGATTGAATTTTATCTTTATATTTTGTATAAAATACAGTAGCTGACGTATCAATACCATAATCATTGGTATAACCAATTCCAATTTCGAGATTATTTGATTTCTCAGGTTTTAAATTTGTATTACCTAAAATTACTCCTTTACACCTACCTCCACAAGTTACTTGCCCCCAATCATCAACAACTTGACGTAATTGTGGAGTCGCATAACCCGTTGAATAACCACCTTTTAAAGTAAAGTTATCATCAATATTCCAAACACTGTAAACCCTAGGGTTCCAGTTGCTACCATAATTTTCGTCTTTGTTGTAACGTAATCCTAACGTTAAACTCCAATTTTCTAAAATACGTAATTCATCTTCACCAAATAGCGCATAATTCCAACGATCAATTTTAGATAATGTAGTTTTTAATTGATTTCCTTTATCGTGCAGCTCTTGATAAGTATATTTCCCACCTAAAGTCAGCATATTAATACTAAAAGGAATAGTAACACGCGTATCTACATCCGTATTTCGAATCTTCATTTTTCTTTCAGGATTATTATTACCTTCATAAGCGACAAATGAGGTCGTTGACACATCACCAATTAAGCCATTATGCGTTAAAGCAAATGTGTTGCGCTGATTATCTCGATTAAAGTTAGTTCTAGATCTATCTCTTGTTTTGCCAGCCGTTGCGTTACTATTTTGTAAAGCTCGTCCAAAATCGAGATCAAATTTTTGTGTATCTATGGCATTTAACGATAATTTACCATTTAAACTGCGCAATTTTTGCCCAGCATGACCGCTAAGAAATTCATCTTCATGACGTTTTGAATACTGTCCGTACAGTTGAATACCTAAAATATCATCAATAATCGGTCCTATGGTTGAAAAGCTACCCGTGTAGGTATCTTTTTCTTTTGAACGATAAGGAATAACCGACTCTAGACGCAAACCACTTTGCCATTTATTTGACACTTTTTTGGTAATAATATTAATAACGCCCCCCATTGCATCAGAACCATACAATGAGGACATAGGACCACGCACAACCTCAATACGTTCAATTGCTGTTAATGGTGGTAACCAACCTTGCTCAAATCCGGAATTATCACTGTTTGGTCTGGTTTCACGAGTGCTAATTTTTTTACCATCCACTAATATTAAGGTATATTTAGCATCCATACCGCGAATACTAATATCAGTAGAATCCCCACCCCCTGTGATATTTACACCTGGAATATCTTTTAGCGCATCAGTAACATCGCGATAAGGTTTATTTTCGATCTCTTTAGGTGTAATAACCGAAATGGTTGCTGGAGCTTCTTTTACTTGCTGAGAAAACCCTGATGCAGTAACAACCATAGTGTCGGTATCTGCATTGCTAGCAGCTATCGCAGTGCTTGATAATGACAACAAAATTCCCGTATTGATGACATGTTTTGCCAATTTAAACTTCTTTTTTGCGCTCATTTCTTATAACCCCATTATTTATAATGATATTTATAGTTTATATTTTATAAAACACTACACCATATGAGAATGATTATCAATATCTTTATAAAAAATTATTTAGATCTAGACAATTTCTATTTATTGAATAATAATTATTATCATTTACAATAATGTGGAAAAATTGATATGAACAAGAAAAAAAAGTTACTTTTAAGTAGTATTGCGGCGATTGTATTAGGTTTAACCGGCTGCCAATCATCATCAACAATGAGTGTCACCACTGATAGCCAAACGGTGGTCGTCCCTAAAGCGCCTAAAAAAGTAGTGGTAATGAACTACGGCGCATTAGATACATTAGATGCATTAGGTAAAGGCTCAATAGTTGCAGCCACCCCACTGTCAGTTATCCCATCTTACTTGCAACAATATAATAACTCCTCGATTACCGATACGGGCAATATGAAAGAACCCAATATTGAAACTATCAAGCAGGTTAAGCCTGATTTGATTGTTATTGATGGACGTCAGGCAAGTAAAGCCGAAGATTTATCTAAAATTGCCCCTGTCATTAATTTAAGTGTTGACGCCAAAAATTACGTTGAATCGACCAAAAATCATATCCAAGTATTGGCAAATATCACAGGCACTGAAAACAAAGCGGAGAATATTATCCAGTCATTAGATAAAAAAATTCAAGATGCCCAAACTTTAGCCCAAGCCAGTGCTAAAAAGGCTATCGTTGCTATTCATAATGATGGAAAGATGATTCTTATCAATTTAAGTTCAAGTGCGGCACTGATTCATGACGTACTAAACGTTAAACGAGCGGTATCACTCACCGTTATGCCTACAAATAACGCCATAGGCAAGCCAAAACCAATTTTTGTTGATGATAATTATATTAAATCGGTGAAGCCGGATATTATCTTTGTTGTTGATCGTAGTAAAGCAATCGGCAAACAAGGTATGGCTGAACACTATTTTTCGCAACACGTTCTAAACAAAAATAAAACACAAGTTGTCTATTTAACCCCTGATCTTTGGTATTTGTCGGGTGGTGGCGCAGAAAGCATAAATCGTCAAATTGACGAAGTGATTAATGCACTAAAATAATAATGTTTAATTAGCAAGTTTAACTTCCTATTTTTTAAAAGCCTTTATTAAAAATAAAGGCTTTATTTTATTGTTCTATAGCACTCAACCAATAAGCTTTCTTATTCAAGCAAACAGATTACGTTCCGAGTGATAAATAATAGATATCCGAAGCATTGTTGATAGAAATTTCAAATTAGAAAATCAGTGTATTAACTATGATGAAATATGATAAAATGCCGAAGTTATTTTTATTTGCAAATGATAATTAACAAATATAGTTTATTAATTCTCAAACAATACCTCTTTAAATATAAAACACTATTATAAATACTATGAATATGTCACCCCCTACAATTGGATTTGTAAGCCTTGGTTGTCCTAAAAATTTAGTTGACTCTGAGCGAATTTTAACTGAACTACGCACACAAGGTTATCAAGTCGTACCTAGCTATGACAATGCTGATTTAGTCATTGTTAACACTTGTGGATTTATTGACAGTGCAGTTCAAGAATCGCTTGAAGCAATCGGCGAAGCACTAAACGAAAATGGAAAAGTCATTGTAACTGGCTGCCTTGGAGCCAAAGAAGATCAAATTAGAACGATACACCCCAAAGTACTTGAAATATCTGGCCCGCATAGCTACGAAGCGGTTTTAAGTCATGTGAATAAATATGCCCCTAAACCTGAGTACAACCCTTTTACCAGTTTAATCCCGAGTCAGGGCGTTAAATTAACGCCAAAACATTACGCTTATCTTAAAATTTCTGAAGGCTGCAATCACCGCTGCACATTCTGTATTATTCCTTCTTTGCGTGGAGATATGGTTAGCCGACCAATTGGTAATGTTTTAGATGAAGCAAAACGCTTAGCAGATAGTGGCGTTAAAGAGTTATTAGTCATTGCCCAAGATACTTCGGCTTACGGTATCGACATCAAAAATCGCACCAATTTCTGGAATGGAATGCCATTAAAAACTGATATCCAAACACTGTGTGAACAACTATCAAATTTAGGAATTTGGGTCAGATTGCATTATATGTATCCTTATCCAAGTGTTGATAATCTAATTCCATTAATGGCTGATGGCAAAATTTTGCCTTATTTAGATGTGCCATTACAACACGCAAGCCCAACTATTTTAAAATCAATGAAACGCCCCGGTTCAATTGAAAGAACCTTAGAACGTATTCACAAATGGCGCGAAATCTGCCCAGATATTACATTACGTTCAACGTTTATAGTTGGATATCCTGGCGAAACCGATCAGGATTTTGAACTACTGCTTGATTTTTTGTCACAAGCACAATTAGATCGAGTTGGTTGTTTCCCATACAGCCCAGTAGAGGGAGCTGTTGCGAATGAACTGGCAAACCAAATTCCAGAAACAATCAAACAAGAACGTTTTGATCGTTTTATGCAATTACAGCAAAGAATCTCAACACAAAAATTACAAGCCAAAATAGGCAAAACACTAGCTGTCATTATTGACGAAATTGATGATGAAGGCGCAATAGGTCGCAGCATGGCCGATGCCCCTGAAATCGACGGTGTTGTTTATTTAAACGAAGAAAACCAAGTCAATATAGGTGATATTGTTCAAGTTAACATTGAACATTCCGATGAATACGACCTATGGGGAACAGTTAAAAGGTAATAAAAACAATGAAACAACATTATAAACACGAAATAAAAAATCTCGTTAAATTAGCGGTTCCTGTACTTATTGCACAAATATCACAAACAGCAATTACATTTGTCGATACCATTATGGCAGGGAATTATAGCAAAACAGCCCTATCTGGTGTGGCTATTGCAGTGTCAATTTGGTTGCCCACGATTTTATTTGGACAAGGTTTGTTAACGGTATTAACACCAATTATTTCAAACTTAAATGGTGCAGCTAAACGTGATCAAGTTGCTGATCAAACCCGTCAAGGTGTAGTAATAGCGCTCATATTATCAATATTAATGATGTTGTTTCTATACCATTCTGACAAAGTCATTAACTTAAGAAGCTCAGCTGATCACCCTATCGATCCCGAAATGGTTGAGGTTGCAGTCTCATTTTTACGCGCCATAATGTGGGGTGTACCTGCTTTTTTACTCTTTTTGGTCTACCGAAATCAATGTGAAGGACTATCAAATACCAAACCAGCGATGGTGATCATATTCATTGCCCTTCTTGCTAACATTCCAATTAACTACGTTTTAATCTATGGAAAATTAGGTTTACCTGCTTTTGGTGGAGTCGGCTGTGGCATTACAGCGACAATTATTTTTTGGCTCATGTTTATATTAATACGCTTATACACACTCACTAGTGCAAGCCAACGCGATATTCGTCAAACGCCAATCACCAAACTAGTTGATTTTGGCATAATCAAAAAAATTGTTGTGCTTGGCACTCCTCTTGCGCTCGCTTACTTTTTTGAAATGAGCTTATTTGCTGTGATTGCATTATTAATTGCCCCATTAGGTCAAATAACCGTTGCTGCACATCAAATTATATTCACTATCAGCAGTTTAACCTTTGCTATTCCATTATCTCTTGGTGTTGCAACCAGTATTCGTGTTGGTTATTTACTGGGCAAAAAAAAACCAGCTTTAGCCAAACAAACCGCTTATATTAGTTTAGCCATATCCTTAGCCATCGCGATTATTATTGCGCTAATCTTAGTTATTTTTAAAACACCGATTGTGGCTCTATTCACCAAAGAAACAGCCGTCATGACTATCTGTATGCAGCTCATTATATTATTGGCTATTTATCAAGCGTCAGATTATTTACAAGTAGTAGCAAGTAACGTACTACGAGGTTACAAAGATACCCAAAGCATCTTTTTTATCACCCTACTTTCTTATTGGATAGTTGGACTGCCTGTTGGCTATGTTTTAGGATTAACCAATCTAATCATTGAGCCAATTGGTGCAGCTGGTTTTTGGATAGGCATTATATCAGGACTTGCTGTTGCCGCTTTACTATTGATAGCTAGGATGATCTACATCCAAAAACAACCCGTGGAGGTTATTTTAGAACAGGCATCAAAATAACATTATTTATATAAGACCTTCAATACTATAAAAAGGGTTAACCATATTTTGATTCATAGTCCAGTATGGAATCTTGAATAATCAAGCTGAAAAATGGGTTAATCCTTGAATGATTATGGACAAGTCGCGGTTTTATCTGCTATTCTAGCAGCCCACTAATAAAGAAACTTCTTCGTTTTCTCGTCGTCGTTATCTATACCCAATCAGTTTTATCACTAAAATAAGCATCGCCTTGTGTAATAATACTTCTATTAAATGATCATTAATTAATACTTAAATTAAATATTTAATTAAATAAAAAAACATTGCTTAAAATTTGAATAAATTTATAATCTTTGAAACCTAAATTTGATATAATTAATATAGTTACTATAATGATAAAAAAAGAAAATCTATTTTTACACGGCGTGTATATTTGTCTTTCTATTCTGTTGGTTTATTTATTAGGTTTCCCTCAAAGATTTGATCGCATATTTCTAACTTACTTTTCTCTTATCTTTTTGGCGCGATTTACTTTTTTCCGAATCTTTTTTGGCATATGGTTTGTCATAGCAGCACTCTATTTACCGGTAGGATTTTATTATGGTTCACCCAATGTTGCCGTGATTAGTTCTATTGCTGAAACAGATATTGATGAAATGACAGAGTTTTGTTCACAACTGCCTAGTTATTTCTATTTTGTTCCGCTATTCTTGGCGGTATCTTTTATTATCTTATTTAAAAAGTTTCCGTTCCCTAAAATAAACAACCGCTATTTAATTATTTTTGTATTAGGATTAACTTTTTATAAACCAATAAAAACTATTCTTCGACATCATCCAGACACTTTCAGTTCAATAGCTTATTCTTTTTTTAGTAATATCAAATATCCTATTTTAGAGTTCTGTATTGGATTTTATGAAAGTAGTAAACTATATTTAACTGAAAAAGAACAACAACTTAAACAGATTGAACAAACCAATAACATACCAATTGTATCGGTTAACCCAAAGCATAAAACCTATGTTATTATCATTGGTGAAAGCGTTCGAAAAGACTATATGAGTGCTTATGGTTTTAAATATGACAATACACCATTTACCCGCACTCATGCCAGTGTTATTTGGGATGGATTGATTGCACCAGCCCCAAATACTCAAGCATCAATTCCACACCTCATTAGCCAATCGATCTTTTCAGTCGACAAAAAGGTGAATGCTCAACTCAATAATAATATTGTAAGCATTGCTAATGATGCTGGATTTGAAACCTATTGGCTTTCAAATCAAGGCAAATTAGGCGCAATTGAAATTACCGTACCCCGTATTGCCGCTTATGCAAAGCATTCTTTTTATACCAAAAAAGGCGAATATAATGGCAAATCATCAAGAGGAAAACATGATACCTTATTATTACCTGAATTAGACAATATTTTATCGACAGAAGATAGTAAACCAAAACTTATTGTTATGCATCTAATTGGCTCTCATCCCCACTTTTGTAGGCGATTAGAATTTAAAGTGCAGTTTGATCTGAATAACAAAAACATATCATGTTATGTTAGTAGCATTAAAGAAACAGACGATCTTATTGCAGAAACAATCAATAAGTTAGAAAAATACAAGCAAGATTATTCAGTCGTTTACTTTGCCGATCATGGACTTGCACATGCAGATCAATACAATGATTTAAGACACAATCCAAACTACCAAGATAGCTATCGAGTTCCTTTTATCTTTTTTGATTCAGATAAATCCTCCCAACAAAAAATTAATAAACAGATATCGGGATTCCAACTAGTTTATTTGTTAAGCAACTGGATGGGGGTTAAACTAGATGTGAAACATGATTATATGCAAAATGAGCTTGCTCAGATACCCGAACAACAGAATATCAAAGTAAAAGATTGGGATAACAATAAATTATATCAATTTAATAAATTAAAAAATGACCCAAATCCTTTTAATTAATACCCATTATTTAAATAACAAAAAACGCCATCAACACTTTTGCTGATGGCGTTTTTTTAATGTAATAAATTAACTATTTCAACAAGCTATTTGCTTGCGCAAGCACATTTTCAACAGTAAAACCAAACTCTTTAAACAATTGATCCGCTGGACCTGATTCGCCGAAGCTTGTCATACCAATCACTTTGCCGTTAAGGCCAACATATTTATACCAATAATCGCTAATACCTGCTTCAATGGCAAGGCGAGCTGTTACTGACGATGGCAATACTGACTCTTTATACCCCTGATCTTGTTTATCAAACGCATCGGTTGATGGCATTGACACCACCCGCACTTTTTTACCTGCTTGAGTCAATTGTTGATAAGCTTCAACAGCAAGCTCAACTTCTGAACCCGTCGCAATAATAATTAAATCAGGTGTACCTATGCAATCATTTAAGATATAACCACCGCGATACACATCAGCTAATTGATGAGCAGTGCGGTCTTGTTGTTTAAGATTTTGTCGTGAAAAAATCAACGCTGTTGGACCGTCTTTACGTTCTATCGCATATTGCCACGCAATAGCTGATTCGACTTGATCGCACGGTCGCCAAGTACTCACATTTGGCGTAACACGTAAGCTTGCCATTTGTTCAACAGGTTGATGCGTTGGTCCATCTTCACCCAAGCCAATTGAATCATGAGTATAGACAAATAAAGCACGAATTTTCATTAATGCCGCCATTCGAATGGCATTACGTGCATATTCCATAAACATTAAAAATGTCGCACCATAAGGAATAAATCCACCATGTAACGCAATACCATTCATAATAGCGGACATACCAAACTCACGCACACCATAATGGATATAATTACCATCCGCATTAGCTAATATCTCTTTAGATCCTGACCACATGGTTAAATTACTTGGCGCTAAATCAGCCGAACCACCTAAAAACTCTGGTAAAGCTGGAGCAAAAGCTTCAATAGCATTTTGTGATGCTTTACGGGTAGCAATTGCTGCTGGATTTGCTTGGAGTTTATTCACCACATCGTTAGCAATTTGTGACCAATTTTCCGGCAAATCACCATTAACACGACGCTTAAATTCTTTGGCTAATTCAGGATAAGCCTTAGCATAAGCATCAAAACGAACATTCCATTCATCTTCGATCTGCTCACCTTTAGTTTTAGCATTCCAAGCATCATAGTAATCTTTAGGAATTTCAAAAGCAGGATAATTCCAACCAAGAGCCTTACGTGTTGCTTCAATTTCGGCATCGCCTAATGGTGCACCATGGCTTTCATGGCTACCGGCTTTATTTGGCGATCCAAAACCAATCACCGTTTTACACATTAATAATGATGGTTTATCGGTTACCGCCTGCGCTTGCTCGATGGCTTCTTTTAACGCTTTAGCATCATGACCATCAATACTACGGATAACATGCCAGCCGTAAGCTTCAAAACGTTTTGCGGTATCATCAGTAAACCAACCTTCGACTTCACCATCGATTGAAATACCATTATCATCATAAAACGCAATAAGTTTACCTAATTTAAGAGTACCAGCTAAGGAACACACTTCGTGCGAAATCCCCTCCATCATACAACCATCACCCATAAACACATAAGTATGGTGATCAACAATAGTATGATCAGGTTTATTAAATTGTGCAGCTAACGTTCTTTCGGCAATAGCCATACCAACGGCATTAGCAATACCTTGACCTAGTGGTCCGGTTGTTGTTTCAACACCCGGCACATAACCATATTCAGGGTGTCCTGCGGTTTTTGAATGCAACTGACGAAAGTTTTTTAGATCATCAATGGTCACGTCATAACCGGTTAAATGTAATAAACTATAGATCAACATAGAAGCATGACCATTTGATAAAATAAAACGGTCGCGATCAGCCCATTTTGGGTTATTTGGATTATGTTTTAAAAAGCCACGCCAAAGCACTTCAGCCATATCCGCCATACCCATAGGCGCACCAGGGTGCCCTGATTTTGCTTTCTGTACGCCATCCATGCTCAATGCCCTTATCGCATTCGCCAGATCGCGGTGAGATAGTGTGGTTGCATTCATATTATAATCTCCAAAAAAATTTTTTGAGTGAAAATTTGTTAATGCCTGCAAGGTTGATATCACTTGCAAAATAGTTAGTTAAATTAACAAAAATTAGTATAAAAATGGGGAGCTAACTCCCCTATCATGTGTAAATGATTATAGCAGTGCGCCAATCATATCTTCTAATTTTCCTTGATCAACGGCAAATGCGCGAATGCCTTCGGCTAATTTTTCAACTGCCATAGCATCACTATTATGTTGCCATCTAAATTCAGCTTCGGTCATTGGCGCAGGGCGCTCAACCACAGATTGATTTGGATTAAGTTTTTGCACAACAGGCACATTTGATTGTTGCATTTCGGCAAGTAAATTGGGCGAAATCGTTAACCTATCACAACCAGCTAACGCCAAGATTTGATCGACTTTACGGAAGCTTGCACCCATGACAATAGTTTTATAACCATGTTGTTTATAATAATTAAAAATATTACGCACAGAAACAACGCCCGGATCTTCATCAGCCACATAAGGATTGATTGGTTTTTTAGCTTGATACCAATCATAAATACGCCCTACAAATGGCGAAATTAAAAAGGCATTGACTTCAGCACAGGCACGCGCTTGCGCGAACGAAAATAATAACGTTAAATTACAGTTAATACCTTCTTTTTCAAGCACTTCAGCCGCTTTAATGCCTTCCCACGTTGACGCAATTTTAATTAAAATACGAGACTTATCAATGCCCTTTTCCTGATAAAGTGCAATGATTTTACGCGCTTTTTCAATACAACCTTGTTTATCAAAGGACAAACGCGCATCAACTTCGGTCGAAATTCGCCCTGGAACGGTTTTTAAAATCTCGGCACCAATATTCACCGCAACTTGATCACACGCATTAACTAACTGCTGTTCTTTACTACCACCTAATTTTTTAGCGGTTTGCACTGCAGAATCAATTAAATTGCGATATTGAGGGAGTTGCGCTGCTTTCAAAACAAGAGAGGGATTCGTTGTTGCATCTTCGGGGGAAAACTGCTTAATTGAATCGATATCCCCCGTATCAGCTACCACCACAGTTAATTTTTTAAACTCATCTAATTGACTCATACTTTTTATCCTCATACAGCGTGTTATTATAATGAAAGTATAATAACATTTATTCAATAATAAAACGACTTTGTCACTGGATGATGATTGATCTTGGCTGTGGGCAAAAAAGCGCTGTAAAATGCAAATAAAAAAGGCAGAATCAGGCTTTACCGTAACATTATTACTTATTAATATTAGTCATGCCTGCTATTTTTATCGTATAAATAAATTCAATTATGTGAATTAAATCACAAAATCAAATTAGGGTTAATTTGCATTAATCGCTCTTTAAATCGACAAAATACTTAACAAAAAAATTTGCAGATTTAAAAATTCGCTAAACCATGATTTAACTGATTAAACCCAAACATATTCAAGTTGACTAGTTAAACCACAACTTGTACAAGAACGACACTGGTTAGCTTGGCAAGCCAATGGCTGATCTTGCGCTAGCAATTTTATCACGCCTTTTTTGATCCAAAACCGTAACATCTGCTCAGTTGCGCTTTCAGGTAGATGAAAGTGTCTGGCAATATCTTGCAATGGTGCACGACCTTTTAATTGTACATAATCACGAATTGATGTTATTAACATAGCCATAACCAAAGTGGCAGGGTGATCCCAGCATACTTTTCCTCTATTTATATTTTACAAATTAGCCAGCCATTTATTTACTGACAGCACGATGATTTTTTACAGTGGGATGAATTTGGCGCTGTTGATTGATTAAAAGACGAATATCGCCCTAAAGTACGCATAAACAGTACCACTATAATAATAAATGCACTGCACCCAAACAGCCACCAAACGGCTACAGGCGAATGCCCAAGCAACGTAAATTGATAATAAATGGTTGCCGTAAGCCACGCAACGGTAAAAGTCCAAATTGCCACAAACACTATCCACTTAAAACCAGCTTCGCGATAAACAGCACCCAACGCCGCAGCACAAGGAGTATAAAGTAAAATAAAAATTAAATAACTCATCGCAGCCGAAGGTGAACTAAACCCATTTTTAATTTGTGAAATTGTTGTCGAATCCACCTCTAAATCAGTCTGTAGTGAATCCATATCTTGTGAAGCAGTATTAAAGCCTAACGGATCTAAAACAGCATTCGACAAACTTGCCATATTTTTTGGAATGGTTGCTAGCGCTTCTAAAATTCCTTGCGACAAACTAAATGGTTCATCTTGCTCGTTATCATCATCGATAGAATAAAGTGAATTGAGTGTTGCAATTACCGATTCTTTAGCAAAAATACCAGTAAAAATACCAACTGTTGCTGGCCAATTATCGTGTTTAATCCCCATCGGTGCAAATGCAGGAGTGATTTTTTGACTAACAACAGAAAGCATAGAGTTTTGTGAACTTTCTTGCTTAAATGAACCATCACTCCCCCATGAGTTAAGCACACTTAATACCGTTACCATCAACACAATGGCTTTACCTGCTCTAAAAATAAATGACGTTAAGCGCTGCCAAGTCAAACTAATTAGACTACTTAAAGTCGGAATACGATACACAGGCATTTCCATAATAAATGGTGTGAGCGAACCTTTTAATAAAGTGAATTTGAGCACAAATCCCGTCACCATTGCCACTGCAATGCCTAGCAAATATAAAGCAAACACCACTATAGAGGAGTTTTTAGGGAAGAATATCACCGCAAATAATGCATAAACCGGCAACCTTGCTCCACATGACATAAAAGGGATCATACAAATGGACATAATGCGATCACGTGTACTTTCAAGCGTTCGCGTGCCCATAATGGCTGGCACACCGCAGCCAAACCCCACAAGCATTGGCACAAACGCTTTACCCGGCAACCCGATACTGCGCATTAGCCGATCGATTACCATTGCTGCGCGTGCCAAATAACCAGAATCCTCTAGAAACGACAAACAAAAAAACATCGCCCCAATAACAGGAATAAACGTTGAAACAGTTTGAATGCCACGACCAATACCATTGGCTAAAATAGCTGTAATCCAATTTGGAGCATTGATGGCATGAAGTAGCTCGGTTGTGCCATTAACAAAAATAGTGCCACAAAGCACATCAAAAAAATCAATAAACACCGCACCAAAATTAATCGCCACCATAAACATGGCATACATAGCTAACAAAAAGAACGGGATTCCAGTAATACGCCCTAACGCAATATTATCTAACCTATCAGAAAACCGACGGCTAAGCTCACGCGGTTTCTCAATGACTTTTTTACAAATTACATCAATCGTGTCATAACGGGCGCTAGCAAGTGCCACATCGATTTCATTATCACACCACTTTGCAAGCGACAAGCGGCAGTCCGCTAACATTTTGGTTTCACGTTGTGATAAGTGATAGCGCGAATCATCTAATAAGGCATCTATCAATTGCCAGCGATTAAATTGGCGCACAACACTATCTTCAGGCAGATCGCAAATATAACCATGAATCACCGCTTGCTGATCCTCGCCAAGCAAATCAATCGATGGCTGTGCTGCATATGGATGCATTACCATGTTTTCGATTTGTTGATAAAAGCCCTGCAAGCCCGTTTTTTGACGAGATGATATTGCCACCACAGGACAACCGAGCAAAGTTGACAACAGATCAACATTAATCTGTTCGCCCATGGCTTTAACTGCATCGCTCATATTTAACACAACAATCATCGGTACTTGTAAATCAATCAACTGACAAGTTAAATACAAACTACGTTGCAAATTAGTTGCATCAATAATATTAATAATCACGCATTCACTTTCGGACAGCACGAATTGGCGCGCAATAAGCTCATCTTGCGAAACACTAAGCAGATCAGGCTCAATTGAATACGTACCAGGCAAATCGATAACTTCATATTGTGTATGATGATAAGTGAACATACCGGTTTTACGTTCAACAGTTACGCCCGGCCAGTTCCCTACTCGCTGTTTTGAACCCGTTAGTATATTAAATAACGTTGTCTTACCACTATTAGGGTTACCAATTAATGCTATCTTCACGCACTTACCTCCATTACTTCAATGGCTTGTGCTTCTTTACGACGCAAGCAAAGTGCAAATCCACGCATTTTAATTTCAATCGGATCGCCAAGTGGTGCAACGCGCACAGCCAAAACCTTACAACCCGGCGTAATGCCCATTGCAAGCAACTTTCGACGAAAGGGTAACGATTCAGGTAATAATCGAGTAATCACCGCCTCGCGCCCTAAAGGTAACTGATTAAGGGTTAAAGATGACATTGTGCTTCCTAAAAATAACGATAGTATTGATAAAAGTAATCGTATTAAATCAAAGATGCATATCTTAAAAAATAATCAAAATTATTTTTAGTGTAAAAATGCGAATTATTCTCAATAACAACAAATAACACGTAAAAAAATCGAAAAAATAGTAAAATCATAGAAGAACAAAACCAAACTCATTTGGTTTTGCCCTTTTATATCTATAAAATAAATCGTAACAATAGTTTTCAATTGCTTTAAAAGCGTTATTGTTTTCATAAAAAAACGTTCAAATAGCATATTGATTTTAATTAAATTTTATATAGATTAATTCAAACTTACCCCGACATACGCTAGTTATTCATTGGAATTTATATAAGCAAAACGAGGAACCAAGAAGTGAAAATAAATTCTCTGGTTGTTTTCCCTGACTAGCGCTTTATGTCATCACATTCGGTTTTCGACGTTTTATAGGATCGTATACCAACTCTAGGCATTTGAGAACTAGCAGCTTTGCTAGGCTTAAGATCGTCTAAATGGAGATAATGTTTAAGAAAATTATTTAAATTTTTGTATAAAAAACCGACTTGAGTCGGCTTAATTTGGTTAGTTACATTGTGAGGTAATAAGTTTATTATCATTACCCTGAATTTGTTTAATTTGTTGATTGCGCTTGCATTCCCATTGTTTAGGAGGATACATTTTATTCCACTCGGTCATTAATTTATACTCAGAATCTGATAAATTTATATTGTATTTATTCGACATATAGAAATAGGTTCGTGCTATTGTTCCTCGAATCTCGTCGCGCGGTTGAAATTTTCTTCCTTTAAAATCAACGGCTGATTGGCATTTTCCATATTGATTAAATTCTTTAGTGAATTGCGAATAGCGATAATTTGACCTATCACCATTTACCTCACCAATAGCGGGTTGTAGATTGTGTAT
Source organism: Gilliamella sp. X-60 (assembly GCF_057063585.1). Taxonomy (NCBI): domain Bacteria; kingdom Pseudomonadati; phylum Pseudomonadota; class Gammaproteobacteria; order Orbales; family Orbaceae; genus Gilliamella; species Gilliamella sp. X-60. The sequence goes on from NZ_JBXSQJ010000005.1 coordinate 86,992, forward strand.
ATCCCCCTCCATCAAGTTGAACGTAACATCTTTTTTACACGCTTTACGTCCGCCATCGCGCCAGCACTGTAGGTGACGTCCAAAATTTTCGGCTGGCATAACGTGTTCCCACTCAATGCGTTCTGCTCTTGTTTGATTTTTTCTTGGAGTGTAACCGCATTTAGTGAAGTCAACAGTCCCTTTTTTATTGTTAAAACTGAATTCACATCCGCAATAAAATTCCGTTTGTTTAGGGTTTTCGTTATAGATTTTAACTAACTGGTTTTTTGCCCAATTAAAATTTTGTTTGCTGTTAACGGTTGGTTGCTCGACTTGTACCAATGAAACTGAACCATCGTGTGAATTTACAACATAAACACCCATAGTATCGGCATAACTAAGATTACAGCACGAGAAGATAAATAATGCGATGAATAGCTTTTTCATAAATCCTTTTAAAAACAACTCCAAAACATATAAAAATTTTAATATTTTTATATAAAAAGCATTGATCTTTAATATAAGATAACTTACAACGTTAGCTATCAAATGAGAGAATTGATAAAGTAATTCCCCGAACTAAGACAAAGGTTTAAAAAGAATTAACATGAAGTTAAAAATATTCATTTTAATTCTGCTACTTTTGATTAGCTCCCCAGCATTCTAAAATAGTTCAAAGTTGAGAGTGACGCCCTATCAATGCCTTCCAATATAACAACTATTATTTAATAAATCAAGGCGATTATAAGGTATTAACTCGATCCAAAATTAACAAATCGAGTAATAAAAATGAGGTATCAACAGCAAAACTTTTAAATAAAATATAAACAATAACACAATGATTAAACAAACCAAGTTAGACTTAAACATGTCAGAAACTAAGTTTATAGTCGAAAGCATTAAACTTTGAAAAAAATAACAAAAAAATCTCTAGATAAGGCTTTCAGATTGCGGACAAATCTTAATATCATTCGGAATTTATGCCCGTATTTATCACTCAAATTTTAATTAATATTTTTGTTAAACCTATAAAAAAATAGTAGACCAAACTGTCGTAATAAGAGTGGTTTTATTGGTTCTTTTATCTGGCATAACTTTTTTACTCTATGTACTTGAGCAAATTTAATTGGCTTTGCCTTTATCGGTCTATCAGATATGTCATCTAATAATTTTTTTGTGGTTTTGACTTTGGTACATTGTGATAATAAAGGATATTATTTACACCGTATCGATTCAGAATGATTATGATGATAACCTTTTTTTCGGCTAGTGATTTTATGCGCTAGCGTTGTCTGCCCGGTCAAGTATAGGTATTGTGTTGGCTATTATAGATAAATGCCTATTTCTGCTTGGCTGGCTTGCGTGTGAGGCGACGAGAACTTGGTACTAGATAGATTTGTTCGGTTAATAGTAAATAGCAAGTGGGGCGGTAAATGAACCCCCAATAATTTGAGGGTTTTGTTTTATATTAACTTAACTCATTAAAGCAAATCATTTTACTTTTAATTGCTGTTGTGCTTTCTTTTGTTTACGGCTTTTGATTAACATAATTAAATTTTTATGTGGTGTTTTCATAGATTATTTCCTTTTAGTTATAATTATAGGGCGAATAAATTAATTTTTAATAATTTTTTACTATATAAATTTTAAGATAGCTAAGCGATGTCAATATCGCTTAGCTGTTATTGGTCAATTAAAACCATTGACCAAAGCGTTTGATATAAATGCGTTTCATCAGTTGTGCAACACAGCAATAGCTAAATAGGGTTGCTAAAAGCCATGGAAAGTATGACCAAGGTAATGGTTGTAAACCGATTAATCCACCCAGTGGAGAAAACGGAATATAAATACCTACAGCCATAATTAACAATGTCATCACAATAACAGGAAATGCCGCGGTGCTTTGCACAAATGGAATTTTTTGTGTTCTAAGCATATGCACAACTAAAGTTTGTGACAATAATCCCTCAATAAACCACCCTGAATGAAACAGCGATTGCGCTTCAACACTGTTTGCACTAAATACAAACCACATTAGTGCATAGGTTGTGATATCAAAAATAGACGATGTTGGGCCAATCCAAATCATAAAGCGTCTAATATTTAGCGCATCCCATTTGCGCGGTTTTTGTAAAAACTCATCGTCCATTTTGTCCCATGGTAATGAGAGTTGAGAAATATCATACAGTAAGTTTTGAATAAGTAAATGGATTGCTAGCATAGGCAAAAATGGCAGAAACGCACTAGCCACTAATACTGAAAAAATATTACCAAAATTCGAACTTGCAGTCATATTTAGATATTTCATAATATTACCAAAAGTTTCGCGACCGCATATTACACCTTCTTCCAATACCATTAGGCTTTTTTCAAGCAGAATAATATCGGCAGATTCTTTGGCAATATCCGTTGCAGTATCAACCGAAATTCCTACATCAGCATCGCGCAGTGCCGGCGCATCGTTTATACCGTCTCCTAAAAAACCAACAGTATGACCGTTATCTTGTAATAATCGGATAATTCGCGATTTTTGCAACGGTGTTAATTTAGCAAAAATAGTGCGTTGTTCGATTTGTATTTTGAGTTCAGCATCATCCATTTTTTCAATTTCAGTACCAAGTAATGGAATACCTGGCTCTAAACCGACTTCTCGACACACTTTGATGGTGATAATTTCGTTATCACCAGTTAAGACTTTAACGCCGACACCATGTTCATTCAATGCTGAAATTGCCTCGAAAGCGCTTTCTTTTGGTGGATCTAAAAAGGTTAAAAAGCCACGAATAGCAAGCGCTGATTCGTCTTGTACAGTGTATTGTTCTTTTGTTTCGCTAGCTGGAATGTCTTTTATGCCAACCGCTAATACTCTAAAACCATCTTTGTTGTAGTCATGTGCAAGTGCAATTAACGCTTGTTTGCGTTTATCGTCGAGCGGTAAGTATTCTCCATTTTCATAAACATGACTAGCAATAGATAGCATTTCTTCAACTGCGCCTTTGCAAATCATCAAATGGTTATCACTGCCATTTTGCACAACCACCGATAAACGACGACGGACAAAATCAAACGGTAACTCATCAATTTTTTTGTATAAACCAACACCCACCTTTTTCATATTGGTTTTTTCTTCGGTGAAACGGATGATCGCTTTATCCATTAAGTTTTTCATACCACTTTGATAATAGCTGTTAAGCCAAGCGAGTTCTAAAACAGAAGAGTCAACTTGCCCCTTTATATCAAGGTGATGTTCTAAAATGATTTTATCTTGCGTTAAGGTGCCTGTTTTATCGGTACATAAAATGTCCATCGCGCCAAAATTTTGGATAGCGTTAAGTCGTTTAACTACAACTTTACGTTTTGCCATACCAACTGCACCTTTAGCTAGGTTAGCACTGACGATCATTGGTAACATTTCAGGCGTTAAACCAACCGCAACGGCTAATGCAAAGAGTGCCGCATCGCCCCAATCGTTTTTTGAAAAGCCATTAATAAAAAAGACAATTGGCACCATGATTAGCATAAAGCGAATAAGCAACCAACTAACACTGTTAACACCACGATCAAATGAAGTTTCAGCACGCGATCCAACAATTGATTTTGCTAATGAGCCAAAATGCGTATCAGCACCGGTTGCAACCACAATGGCAGTTGCGGTGCCACTAACAACATTAGTGCCCATAAAACAGATGTTATTAACATCAAGTAAATTATTCTTATTAATATCTGATGCTTCGATATTATCGGTATTTTTTTGTGTTACCGCGCCTAATGTGTCGTATTTTTCAACCGGAATCGATTCGCCAGTGAGTACAGCTTGACTAACAAATAAGTCACGAGATTCGATTAATCGGATATCAGCAGGGATCATGTCACCTGCTGATAAATAAACAATATCTCCTGGAACAATTTCACTTAATGGAATTTCAATGCGTTCTGGGGTCATATCTTTATGGGCACGTCTTAGCACAGTTGCGGTTGTGCGAATCATTGATTTTAGCGCTTCGGCCGCTTTGTTTGATCGAAACTCTTGCCAAAAACGCAATATCCCACTGAGCGATACCATGGTTAGGATAATAATAATTCCTGTTAAATCAGTTTCTTCACCATTTTGCAAAGGCAACCAAAAATCGGTCACAAAACTGACACTAGCTAATGCTAATAATACAAATATAAATGGGTTATTAAATGCCATTAATAGTTGCACTATCACTGATGGCGCTTTTTCTCGTGCGACTTCGTTTTTACCATATTGTTCAATTCTCGATTTGACACTTTCTTGTGTTAATCCTGAAAGGCTGGATTGAAATTTAGATAAAATGCTATCTAGGCTGTTTTGTGCTTCGTTGATAGCCTTGATATCTACACTATTTTGTGTTTTGGTTTTTGATGTGTTTTTTGTCATCATGAGTACCTATATTCATAATTTTGGCAAAAGCATGCCAACTCATTGTTACCAAGTAACGATAAGTCATTAAATTTTGAGATGAGCTAAAATTTTTAGTGCATAGCAAAACTAGCCCATAAAGCTATTTTGTATAGCTAGTGCTGAGCATTAAATTTAATTAGCAAATAGAATTAATTAAGAATTTAGATACAACTCGGTGGTTCTAAATGTTTTTCTGAAAGATGTAAAACACGCAACATTAAGCTTTGTGCGCATTGATGTTTTGAATTTGTGTGATAGCGTGTAAAAAAATGCATATCGTTCACCATTACCGTTTTATCAATTTCGGCTTGTGAACTGAAAAAATGGTGATTTAGACAGGTTCATTAACCGATAATGATGTGTTTAAAATTATCTCCCCACATTTTGGGGTGACCCGATTGAGTGTCCATATTTCTCCTGTAAATTGAACTCTTCACTTTGTATTTCAACTTCCCTTCACCCTCATTTTTAACTTCCATAATAGCTAAAAAAGGAAGAAAAGCTTTAAAGGCGGGCATTTTATACGCCTTTCCGAAACAAAAGTCAACCCATACAGCCTTAAAAGAGTGATAATTGTTGGAAAACAGCATTTATCGCCGTTTTTATCTTCATTTTATATCGAATTTATACCCAAATTACCTAATATAAGATGCCATCACTTTACAATTAATTAACAGGAATATTTTAAATGGAACTTTCTAAATTACTCCATATGTAGGAGTTACTCGCGTTGTTTACAGTAAGTTGAAAAACTACAGTTAATAAATATACATAACAAAACTAACGCCATATCACAAACAAGCGATATGACGCTTATATCATAAAAAAATAACCGTCACGGATTTGTCTCAACATATTATGATCAGTCATTCGATCTCTTATAAAGTAATAAGCGACATTTAATCTCAATTTATTTGGAACATTGCATTTATAACACCGAAAGATCCCATGAAGTATTAAATAATATGCCATTTATTAAATATAAAACACTAAAACAGACAGCATCATTTTCTACATGAATTGCGTACTCACTATGAGGTATTTATTTAACTATTCACTTTTTAGGCTGTGATTTTGTAAAAAATATTCAGGAGTCTATACCGTTTCACGATTAATTGAGACTTTGCAGTATCTATTGGTTAAAACGTGTGATAACCATCCTATCAATCAAAAATTCACTAAACCTGCCTACCCACAAACGAATGGCAAAGCCGAAAGGAATAGGCATTTTAATGAAGAAAAGTGTTCTCGTTTTCGGTTATATTTTTTGTAAAAAATATTCAGGAGTCTATACCGTTTCGCGATTAATTGAGACTTTGCAGTATCTATTGGTTAAAACGTGTGATAACCATCCTATCAATCAAAAATTCACTAAACCTGCCTACCCACGAACGAATGGCAAAGCCGAAAGGAATAGGCATTTTAATGAAGAAAAGTGTTCTCGTTTTCGGTTATATTTTTTGTAAAAAATATTCAGGAGTCTATACCGTTTCGCGATTAATTGAGATTTTGCAGTATCTGTTCGTTAAAACGTATGATAACCATCCTATCAATCAAAAATTCACTAAACCTGCCTACCCACGAACGAATAGCAAAGCCGAAAGTCTGATACGAAAATTTATCAAGCAGTAACCTGATCAACAATAGTTAGCCATTCAAAAGAAAAAAAATCAAAGGTTAAGCTATAATACGGTTAAACCACATAATGCGATTTCAGGTAATTTAGAAGAAATGACTAAATAAGAAAAATAACAAATTCAGCGACGAGATTAAAATAGTCAGTCAATATGACTATTTTAATAAACAGGATGAAACGTTTTTGTTAAATGTTATCCTGTTTTTCGTTTATATCAAATCAAGCCCGAATATTGAGTCTGGTATTTTTTAACTGATTAACCAGCTCTAATAGTGATGTATTGAGCTGATGCATAAACTGCTGGTATGTAAAGGCTTTCTTACTAATTTCGTCCAATTGTAATTCCCAATGTGCAGTCATGTCAGGCATCGACATGATATCGGGTAGAGATAAAATCAGATTTTTACCCACGTCAGTTGAGCGAATCGCTTTACCTTGACGAGTTAAAAATTGGCGTTTAAATAACAATTCAATAATGCCGGCCCTTGTTGCTTCGGTACCTAAACCATCGGTTTCACGCAGTATTTTTTTGATTTCAGGATCTTTAACAAATCGGGCAATTCCTGTCATAGCAGACAATAATGTTGCATCAGTAAAAGGTCTTGGCGGTTGGGTTTCTTTACTAACCAGCTCGGTATCAATACATTGCACAGTTTCGCCCTTTTTAACTAATTTAGTTAATAAACCATTACTTTCATTGTCATTTGTCTCGGTGTCAGCTTGGTAGTTTTTACTTCTAAATAAAACTTTCCAACCTTCGTCAAGCATCTGGTTGGCTTTAGAAATAAATTTTCCCCCTTGAATTTCAACATCAATTTGCAATTCTGCATATTTATAAGCTGGGTAAAATTGAGCTAAATATTGCGTTGCCACAACTTGATACACCGCTTTTTCGTTATCAGTTAAGTTTTCCATTCTAGCTTTGCGCAAAGTTGGAATAATAGCGTGATGTGCTTCAACTTTTTTATCATTCCAAGCCTTGGAACGTAATGCAAAATTAGCATCACTAATAGCGGTTTGTAGTTCAGGGCAATTATTTTCAATGGCGGACTTTATGCCTGTAATTTGTTTTAAATGTTCTTCGGGTAGAAAGCGACAATCCGACCTTGGATAGGTGATTAATTTGTGTTTTTCATATAACGATTGGCAAATGTCGAGCACATCTTGAGCGCTCAATCCATTTTTTTTGGCCATTTCAATTTGCAATGCCGATAAATTAAATGGCATGGGTGGCGCTAGTTCTTTCTTTTTATTACTGACTTTATCAATTTTTCCAGATTGATTATTAATGCGCTGACAAACATTTTCGGCTAACTTTTTGACTAATACACGCCCTTCTTCATCCTGATAAGGCGCACAGGCTTCGCTGGGTTGCCATTTCGCTTTGAATATTTCATTATCTTTGGTTTGCAGCACAGCAAAAACTTCATAAAATGGTTTAGGTACAAATTGCGTTATCTCTAAATCTCGTCTAACCACCAATCCTAAAATAGGCGTTTGCACTCGCCCTATTGATAATACGCCTCGATAACCGTTTTTTTGCCCAACAATAGTACAAAGCCGGCTCATATTAATACCATAAAGCCAATCGGCTCGAGCTCTTGCTAATGCAGAAGTGGATAAAGGGATAAAATCTTGATTACTACGTAATTGTTGTAAGGATTTTTCAACAGCGCTGGCATTCAAATCACTGATTAAACACCGCTGTATTGCTTTGCGTTTATGTGGTGGTAATTGACAATAATTTAAGACTTCATCAACCAATAACTGCCCTTCTCTATCTGGGTCACCTGCGTGCACAATTTGATCAGCTGATTTAATCAGATCCACTAGAATATTAAATTGCTTTTTGGTATTGTCTTTTGGCATTAATATCCATTGCTGGGGCACGATGGGTAAATCGTTAATCGCCCATTTTTTATAACGAGGATCATAGACTTCGGGTGTTGCTTGCTCTAATAGATGCCCAATACACCAGCTCACAACATCGCCATTACTTGCTTTAATAAAGCCATTGCCTTTTTGATGAGGTTTAGGTAAGACATCAGCAATAGCCCGAGCTAAGCTAGGTTTTTCGGCGATAAATAAACGATAAGAGTGTTTAGATTGCATAACAATAATTGTTCATTAAAAATTCCAACAGGTATAAGATATTGTTTATTTTTCTAAAAAGATGAGTCTAATTACCACCACTTTTTATATTTAAGCCAAATGACTGAAACAATACAAATGACAACAAGCAATAATATTAACCCAGTAAAAGACCATTCTTGTTGACTAAAGGGAATACCGGCTAAATTGACCCCCAGCAAACTGGTTAAAAAAGTAATCGGCGTAAAGATAATAGTAAATAGCGACATTAAGTAAATTCGTTTATTGGTCGATTCAGCCAAGAAACTATTAATCTGCTCCATGATTGAGGCTATTCGTAATAAACAGCTATCAATATCAGACACATAATGGTTTTGTTGATAAGAAATATCATGTAATCGCTGACGATCGTTATCGTCAATCCATGATATTCGTTCTGTTGAAATCTTCACAAAAATATCACGTTGTGGCGATAATAATCGACGTAAGACGATCAATTGTTTACGGACTCGACCTATTTCTTTATAAGAAAAAATACGTTGATTTAATACAGATTCTTCTAACTTAATGATTTTATTGTGAACACTATCAAAAGATAAATTAACTTGATCACTAATTAAATCTGACATTTGAATCAACCAATCTGCCACATCAACCGGTCCAATACCTTTTTCTAAACGATCTTTTAATTCAGCAATAGCTGCAATTTCTTGATGCCGAGTTGAAATGATCATGTTATCGGTAATAAAAAAACGAAAAGTAACAATAGGATCAGGCAGTTCATTAGGAATAAAGTTAACGCCTTTTAACACGACTAAAACCCCCGATTCGAAACGGATTTCTTTAGGTATTTGGTTTGGTTTTACCAATTCGTTTTTGATCAAATCAGGCACAAGATCTGTAGCATTTATCCAATCAATAGTTTCTTGCTTGGCAAAATCTAGATGGATCCAAAATGGCTGCGAAATGGAAGGCTTACTTTGTTCATTAAGTGGCATTGCTTTGCCTTTACCGTCTAATTGACAGACAAAAGCAGGTTGAGCATCTAAAAGATGAGAAACAGAAATCACACTTTCACTATCTTGGTTCGTCATTACTAGTACCATTTATTATTGTTTTTTCAAATTATATACTGAATTTAGATTAAAATGGAGTCAATAATTAGTGTTTATTTTGCTTAAGGCATTAAATAAACTTGAAGGACACAAGAATTATCAGGGTGCTGATAAATACCCAACTTAACCCCAGCTAGCGACAAATATTATCCATTGTCAGAACGTCTTTGGATGTGCTTTGTTCAATAATTTTACCCTGATGAATTAATAAAATTTTAACGGCATATAATAATGCCGCTAAATTGAGATCATACAATACACAATATACCGCCAATTTCCGCTTATGAGCAAGTTGTTTTAACAATCTTAAGATCTGTTGTGGGTGATATAAATCAAGGCTGAAGTGGGTTCATCTAAAAAAGCAATTTTTCAGATAGAGGTTATCATAAAGGCTTAATCAAGATGATGACCTTAATGGTATTTTGCATTAAGTCGCCTTGATGGTCAGCAAGATCGCAATCATGGCGATTCAATCAATAATTATCCAGAAAATTGCCATTCAAATTCAATATCGGCGGAATTAGGAAGGCAAACGGGTGATCAACCTTTACTTAATACCACAGCTGATTACAATAGCAAGACCAAAAGGCACATTACAACACATAGGATAAATAGGGTAATTCTTTAATCATCAAAGAAGCAAAAATAACCGTTTCAATCTGGCCATCAAAGTGCAACTGCAGTCAACTAATATTAGCGGGATTGACGCCTTAACTACCCAATTCAATTATCAATAAACTCATATTTACGATAACACAGACTTAAAAAACACATCTAGAGGCAATTTCAACAACAAACACACTACAAAACCTCAACAGAGCCCTGCTTTTACGCAGGGTATATTTTCTTTAGTCGCAAGAAAAAAGCTAAGGAGTGACACAAAGGCCATCGTAGATAACCGGGTGGAGTGGGGTGCTCTCATAACCTTTCATTATTTGACCGTCGAATGAAGCCACCGTGAAAAATGGAACGCCATTTGCAGAGTCAGTCGTCGGGAAGTCGTCGCCACCAAATTCTGCTCCGATGTAATAATACATTTTGCCCCACTCAGAAAAGAGCCCTGCCCCTATTTGACGCTGGTAATGATTACCTGTCGATGACGGCGTGGCGCCAATGGCACCTGCCCCTCTGCATTGGCTTGAGTTATAACCACGGCAGACTGCGTTAGTGAGATCTTTTACTTTTGGAAGCCGATAACCTAAACCATCACACCACTCAGCATGGGTTGGAGCACTCTCAATATCCCATATGTCGCGAACGAGAAACCATTTTTGTAATACAAATCCATATGTTACAACCCCATTACCCTCGCTATCTTTACCCACTAATTCGAATGTCTGCGGTAAATTTGGCTTATAAATTAGACCTGGGTAAGTTGGTTTTTGACCGATATCAAGATAATTACCGTTCTCATCAACTTCACTGTCATCTAATCTAGGACCTGTTATGGTAACTCGCAGCACATCTTCTGGACCATCAAACCACCCATCCCATACTCCTATCTTCCATTGCACTGTAGCAGTTATGCCCTCATGTGTAACGGGTTCCCAAGTCAACTGCCTTGCATCAACCCCCTCTATATCTAAATCAAAATATAATCCATTAGCGCCCGTAGTTGGAAAATTAAGCTCGTATGATGAGGGATTGATTGATTTCACAAAGAATCCTTTTTTTGGATTCCATATGTCAACAGGACCAGCATTTTCATGTGTACCCCAAACCAGATTTGGCCTAACGAAATTGATGAATGGTGATGGTGGTACCATTATTGAATCACTACGATTACCCCCTCGACCATTTTTACTGCTTAACGCCTGTAAATTCAATGAATACGGCAATAACAACAATAGAGCCAATGCCAACGGGACTTTTCGGAATAATTTCGATAATAATTTGGAAGATATTAACAAGATGAGTGTAGTAATTTGCCTAATAGGTTTATTTAATAATTTTAAGACATAAGACTGCTGGTCTCTAAAACGATGATAATGCATCATGGCTAATCCATAAAGTAATTTTTGATCGGTGAAATTATAGCCGTTAAAAAAAAGATTAGTTAGTTTTTTCAGGGAATTTTTTTGTAAAGATTTATTAAGAGCTATCGATTCAGTTTTTATCAGAGAGTGGATCACATAAGATGATTTATTTAATTAAAATAATTATTTAGGTTTTAGTCGTTTTAGGCTTTTGGTTAAAAAAAATAGCTATTGTAATAATTTTCAAGTGAGAAGAATCTATGCGAAATCCCTAAAAAACACGTAACCACAGTTTGTTCACTGGACTAGATGTTGTTTGTTTGCTTTTGAACATCGGTTGCTTTTAGACCGGTTAGAATAACCCATATACTAGAACTACTGATGACCGTTATACCTTTGTAAGTGACTGACGTCCAAATTAACTAACTACCCCCGCCTATATCTAAATCAAAATATAATTCCATTAGCGCCTGCGATTAAGAAATTATGGTCATAAGATGCAAGCGTACAGTATCGTTAAAAAATTTCGAACTACTCTTTGGTCTGAACATTTTGTAAGGATTTGTTAAACGCAATTAATGGTAATCTTCATTGAGCTCTTAGTGAAAAGTTTTGCAAACCTTGTCAAAAAATTTCAGATAACTATGCGTTTGAATATGAAAATTATTTTTTGTTTTAGAAAGCTATTTTTGTTTCAGCATTTTATGTTTAGATGATTTTATTATTACGCCGATTATCACGCTTGAAAGGTAGCTAATTTGAAATGGATTTTGGGACAAAATAGAAAACATCCGCAAAAAGATTGAGCTAGCGACGCAATTTCACTTCAAATTTTTTACATTCTTTTTTATTAAAAACCATTCCCCCCTTTTATGCGATCAGTGACAATTTGTCACTTTATCGGTATGATATTGGTCATTTTATTATAATCGATTAGGTTTAGTGTGAATATTCAACAATTATTAACGCAACGTGTTTCGCAAGCGATGATTATGGCGGGTGCAGATAAAAACTGCGACGCTCTAATTAAGCAATCAGCTAAAGCACAATTTGGTGATTACCAAGCGAATGGCATTATGGCTGTTGCCAAAAAACTCGGAATGCCCCCTCGGGATCTTGCTCAGGCGGTTTTACAACATCTCGATATTAATGATATCGCCGAAAAAGTTGAAATTGCCGGTCCTGGTTTTATCAATATCTTTTTAAAAAATAGCTGGATTGCTGAGCAAAATGAAATTGCTTTAAACAGTGATAAACTTAATATTACTTTGCCCGCAAAATCACAAACCATTGTGGTTGACTATTCAGCGCCTAATGTCGCCAAAGAGATGCATGTCGGGCATTTGCGTTCAACCATTATTGGTGATGCCAGTGTTCGCGTTCTATCGTTTTTAGGGCATAACGTTATTCGTGCCAACCATGTTGGTGATTGGGGAACGCAATTTGGTATGTTAATTGCGTATCTTGAAAAAATGCAAAATGAGCATGCCAATGATATGGATCTTTCAGATTTAGAATCTTTCTATCGCGCTGCCAAAAAATACTATGACGAAGACGAAGTGTTTGCCGAAAAAGCCCGTAATTATGTAGTAAAACTACAAGGTGGTGATAAATATTGTCGTGAGATGTGGCGAAAATTGGTTGATATTACCATGACGCAAAATATTGCCACTTATAAACGTTTAAATGTTACGTTAACGCTTGAAGACACCATGGGCGAAAGTATCTATAACAGTATGCTACCGGGTATTGTTGCCGATTTAAAACAAAAAGGTCTAGCCGTTGAAAGCGAAGGCGCGATTGTTGTGTTTTTAGATGAGTATAAAAACAAAGAAGGCGAGCCGATGGGTGTTATCATCCAAAAACGGGATGGTGGCTATCTTTACGCTACAACCGATATTGCTTGCGCAAAATACCGTTACGAAACGTTACACGCTGATCGTATTCTTTATTATACTGACTCTCGCCAACATCAGCATTTGGAGCAAGTTTGGACAATTATTCATAAAGCCAAGTATGTGCCAGAATCATTAAAACTTGAGCACCATATGTTTGGCATGATGCTAGGTAAAGACGGTAAACCGTTTAAAACACGTTCTGGCGATACCGTTAAATTAAATGATTTGCTAGACGAGGCTTGTGAACGTGCGACAACATTAATTCGTAGCAAAAATCCTGACTTAACTGAAAGCGAGCTTGCCGAAATCGTCGATGCAGTGGCTATCGGTGCAGTTAAATATGCCGATCTTTCTAAAAATCGTACCACCGATTATGTTTTTGATTGGGATAATATGTTGTCATTTGAAGGCAATACCGCACCTTATTTACAATATGCTTATACCCGTGTGTTATCAATATTTAAAAAATCAAATATTACCGAAGACAGCTTAACAGGTAATATTAGTTTAGAAACCGATAAAGAGCGTGCCTTAGCAACTCGTTTAATTCAATTTGACGAAACAATTTCAACAGTAGCAAGGGAAGGTACGCCGCATGTACTTTGTGCTTATCTTTACGACATTGCAACGCTGTTTTCAAGTTTTTATGAAAACTGCCCAATTTTAACGGCCGATAGCGAAAGCTTAATACAAAGCCGCTTGAAATTGGCTTGTTTAACAGCGAAAACACTGAAAATTGGTCTTGATATGTTAGGTATTAAGACGGTTGATAAAATGTAGTTAAACCGCCACCTATTGTGAATGCATAGGTGGCATTTTTGCTAATATATTTAGTATGTTAAACCTTTAAGTTACATGATTTGTTTAACAATATTAATCTCTAATCCATCAACATGATCTTTAGCAAAATTGGCAAATTCGATAAAATGAGGCGTTGCATTGTGCAAATCAATTGCCTGCTGTGAAGCCCATGTTTCGATCACAATAAAGATATTGGGGTTATCAATGCTTTGATTAAGTTCATAGCGTACACAACCTGTTTCGGCCCTGCTACCTGTGACTAATTGTTTAAATATCGCTTGAAATGCCTCATAAAATTCTGGTTTAACGGTGATTGTGGCAACAATATTTAATTGGTTCATGTTAACTGCCTTATATTTAAAAATAATTGGTTAGCACAGTATACGCTTGGTATTACGAATAATCTAAAACAGAATAATGAGATGAATAATCTCATTTTTGTGACATTTAATTATTATTATTAAATAATAGGTTACCATTTAATTTTTTATTTTATGGATAATTTGTATTTATTGAACACTTTTTTTTCAGTTGAAAATCTAAAAAATAATACTTTAACCATTTCATTTATTTATATATTTTATCAATTATAGTGCTTGCTATTATAAATATTTTGGTTAAAATTTTTGCAGTTTTTAATCGATAAGACGTAAGCACAATGAACACTTGTAAATCAATAATCCTAAACAATAAAATTATTGATATTTCTTTTATCCTCCTTTTTGGAGGATTTTTTTTGCCTACTCTGCTCGGTTTTATCCACTTTATTTAAAATGATTAAATTGTAGAGGCACATTATGATTGAACATAAAAATATGTTGTTAACCACAAGAGACCAAAGTTTAAAAGCCTATTTAATGAATAAAATTAAACAAAATGGCGGATGGGTTAATGCACATATGCATGCCGATCGTGCTTTTACTATTTCGGTTGATAGTTTTGATGTTTATCAAAAACAGACCTTAATTGAAAAATGGGATACATTAGATAAAGTCAAAGCATCAATGAGCGAAGACGATTACTATCGTCATTTTAGTATGGCGGTTGAACGTATGATTGAGCAAGGCGTAAGTGCAATGGGATCGTTTGTTGATATTGACCCTATCGCTCAAGAACGGGCAATTAAAGGGGCGCTAAGAGCACGCGAAACCTATAAAAATGACATCACTATAAAATTAGTCAATCAGACACTTAAAGGCGTTATCGATAAAGAAGCTCGTTATTGGTTCGATAAAGGCGCTGATTTAGTTGATATTATTGGTGGTTTACCACGTCGTGATGAGCGCGATCATGGTGAAGGAATGGGACTGAAACATCTTGATGTGCTAATGCAAACGGGTAAATCATTAGGCAAAATGGTTCACGTACATGTTGATCAGTTTAATTCTCAAGATGAGATCGAAACGGAACAACTTACCGATAAAACCCTTGAACATGGTATGCATGGTCGCGTTGTTGCCATTCATAGTATTTCGATCACAGCCCACAGTTTAGAATATCGCCAAAAACTCTATAAAAAAATGAAAGAAGCCAAAATGATGGTCATTGCCTGCCCTTTTGCTTGGATCGATAGCCCACGCCGTGAAGAACAAGGCCCTACTCGTAACTCACTCACCCCAGTTGATGAACTAGCTGCTGCTGGTATTCCTGTTGCCATTGGTACAGATAATGTTAGTGATTATATGTTGCCATTCTCAACTGGCAATATGTGGGAAGAGCTTAAATTGTTAGTGACCGGATGTCGTTATACTGATTTAGATAATGTAATTAATGTAGCAACCAAAAATGGACGAATGGTGCTTGGGCTTGAATAGTTAATCATCTTTATTAAATAAAAACCCCACAAACAAAATAATGTTGTTTGTGGGATGTTATTTTGCTTTGTATCACACTGATGTGATTAGATTATCTTCTCTAAAAATTTAAATATAAACTTTAATTAGTTATAAATATGAAAGATCTCTAATAATATCGTCAAACCGTGATTTTAGTTCGGTTAATTGCTGTTCTTTTGCTGCTTGAAGCAAGCTATCTTTAGTTTTCAACACTCCTTCACTGTGGTTACGCAAATTAGAGGGCACATTACCAGAATAGATATAATCATGTTTTGCCGATGTTTGAACAATGTCAAATTTTTTACTGTAACTATAGACGCCATGAACCTCAATTTCAGTGGTCAAGGTTAATTTATTACTATGCGTCACCGTTTTTAAATTAAATTGCTGATCTTTGTAGGTTTTAACTTGCTTTTTGTTGCCGTTTTCGTCAGACACTTCAACAAATTTATCAAAGACTTGTTCGGTTTTAGTTTCATTGTTAACTGATTGCCCAAGATCAGCAAATTCAACGTTTGTCGTAATGCGAATTGTGACATCTGCCTGACTTGGTTGATAAGCAATGAATTCTATAAAGTCCTTACTTAATATATCTAATACAAAAGATTTTAATTCTAAAGAATTATAATAGACTTTAATTTTCCCTTTTTTTGTATAATTATTTGCTTGTGAATCTGCATCGCGAAATGCTCCGTATTGACGATAAGTAGCAGCAGCCGAGGCGTAATATTTAGCAATTTCACGAAATTGATAACGATGCGTTGCAGTCTTTGCTAGTTGTTGTGCTTGTTCATAAGCAATCTCTGCTTGTTGAGTAGAGTATTTTCTATCATTATCAATAGAAAGTTTATCACTATCTTTGTACTTACCAAGCGGTTGATATACCGCCGATGCGTTATTAAATGCCTCGGCAGCGGCTTTAAAATCACCTTGTCGTTCTAACATTTTTCCTTGGTCATAATACTCTTTAGCCGCAAGTTGCATATATTTTGTATTGGCATTTTTGTACAAACTTTCGATATTTTTATAGTTGTATTGCTCAAGCCCTTTTCCATATAAATCGGCTCTTATTCTGTAACTTTCACTATCGGTGCCAGTAATTGAATTGCCATAATTATAGTACTCTTTAGCAATAGTCTGTTGTAATTGAGTCACGTCATATTTGTTATCGAAAAAGCTGATTTCTTGGCTATAAAAACGATCAGTTAATCGCATTTTCATAGCTAATAGGTTTTCGTAACATTTTATTCGCGTGGCATAATCCAAGTTATTGGTGTTTAAAAGGCTTGTTTCGTAATGTTGCATGACATTACTAACTATATTTTGCAGTCGTTGTATATCTTGTTTTCCAAATTCTGCAGGACCTTTGTCCTCAATACTATCACCCAATAGGTTGATACTTTCTAAATATTTTCCTTCTTTATAAGCATCTTCTGCTGTACGTGTATGGCAAGCAGTTAATAAAAACATAAAAAAAACAGCTATGATTATACGCATAATTTTCCTTTCAATTTATTTTATTTTTGTGCTCGTTCATCTATTTATTATGATGAAAACTGTTTTAATTGAGCTTAATTAATAAGCTGGTTGATGAGTTTATTATAAATTTGCTCTAATTTATTAACTTTTTTTGCTAAAGTTGAGCCACAAATTAATCATCTTTAAAACAAACTAACGCCATATCACAGACAAGCGATATGACATTGATATCATAAAGAAGAATCACTGTCACCTATTTGGCTAAATGCTTTATAATCAATCGTCCGATCCTTTATATTTTGTTAAAAAGCTCGATTGAAGATAAATTAAGACGGCAAGCTAAATGTTCACTTTTAGGTTATATTTTTGTAAAAAATATTCAGGATTCTATACCGTTTCGTCATTAATTGAGAATTTGCAGCCACTATAGGCTAAAACGTGTAATAAACAACGTATCAATTAAGCATTCAAAAAATCCGCTTGCCAACAAAAGTATAAGCAATTTTTTTACTTTTATAATAAGATTAAACCACATAAAGCGATTTTGGGTAAAAACGCCTTATGAGTTTTTAGCAAATTATTTTAATCTTGATGTATAAACCACTCGGCGTTTTCCTATCTATAAAGGTTATTTTCGGGTTGCTTTTTGGGCTACTTTTTGACGAGTAGTTTTAGTCTGTTGATTGAATTTTACGCGCTTAGGTCTTGCTATTCGTTTGTCAGAGGATGAACTTGTTGTAAAGCTTTTGGCTTCTGGTGTTAAACCGACTAGTTCACGTAAGTAATTGACTGAATCAATGCCCAGTTCCATCCAAGTTCCACGCGATAATCCTTTAGGTAAAGTGATATTACCATAACGAATACGTAATAATCGGCTAACTTGCACCTCGATAGCTTCCCACATACGGCGCACTTCGCGATTACGTCCTTCGGTGATTACGACATTAAACCATTGGTTAAGCCCATCGCCACCTTGTGCTTTTATCGATTGAAATGAGGCTGGGCCATCTTCTAGTTGTATTCCTTTACGAAGTTGATTAATCTGCTGATCAGTCACATTACCAAATACACGCACAGCATATTCACGCTCAATTTCGTGCCTTGGATGCATTAAGCGATTTGCAAGTTCACCATCTGTTGTAAATAATAATAAACCTGATGTATTAATATCAAGTCTACCAATATTGATCCAGCGAGCATTTTTTAACCTAGGCAAACGTTCAAAAACAGTGGCTCGACCTTGTGGATCATGACGTGAGCAAATTTCACCTTCCGGTTTGTAATAAGCAAGCACGCGACAAATTTCTTTTTCTTTGCTTCGAAGCTGAACCAAGTGCCCGTTGATACGTATTTTAGGGTTTGCATTCACATCAACGCGATCACCTAAAGTGGCAATTTTACCATCCACACTGATTTTACCGGCTATAATCATGGCTTCAATTTCGCGGCGCGATCCGTTACCTAAATTGGCTAATACTTTTTGCAGTTTTTCAGTATTATCATGTACCGAAGTTTTTCGTGTCACAGTTGGTGCACTTGACGCTTTCGTTTTTTCATAAGATTGGCTTTCTTTAGCTTTAACGCTATTTGTCTTTTTGCCTCGTTGTGGGAATGCAGATTTGCTATTTTTCATATTATCCTCGCTGTTACCTTCTCAGGTATCATTTTTACTATTCACTCTATTGCCTAAATATCGACAATAAAAAACGGTCATTTATTCAAAAGGTTTAGTGTCGCCACTTCCTTGACGAATAATTTCTGGATAGCTATTAGTTAAATCAATCACGGTCGTGGGTTGCTCACCTATATAGCCTCCGTGCACAATTGCATCAAGCTGATAACCAATTTTATCTTCTATTTCGTCGGGATCGGATTGCGCTTGATCATCATTAGGTAAAATTAACGTTGCGCTCATTAATGGTTGCCCTAATAATTCAAGTAACGCTAAATCAATTTTATTATCTGGTACACGTAATCCAATGGTTTTACGTTTTTCGTTCATTAATCGACGTGGCACCTCTTTACTCGCTTGTAAAATAAACACATATTTGCCCGGCGTATTATTTTTTAATAATCGAAAAGTCGTATTATCAACAAAAGCATAGCAAGATAGCTCTGAAAGATCACGGCACATTAAAGTAAAATTGTGATGTTTATCCAGCTGACGAATTTGGCAGATGCGATCAACGCCATGTTTGTTATCCAGTAAGCAACCCAATGAATAGCCTGAATCAGTCGGAAAAGCGATAACGCCACCGTCATTTAATATTTTAACAACTTGATCTAATAATCGAGTTTGCGGATTATCTGGGTGAATATAAAAAATTTGGCTCATAGTTTTCTTCTATATCAATTTTTTTGGTTTATTTTTCAATGTTTAGCGTAATTCCGTCAATATTTTGACCAAATGCAAATATACAGCCATTTAATCCTGATTTAATTACTATTGCCAATTATGCCAAATTGGCGTAACGCTACCTGGCAATGGCATTGTTTTGCCTAAGTCTAAATAATTAACTAAATCATGAAAATCCGAACCTTGCGATGCTAACATATCAAATTCATTGGCTAATTTAGCTAATCGATGTAAATCATCTTGCGTTTGCCTGCTTTGCGAAACCTCAATGGCATCACCACCACAAGCTTTAAATTCACTCAGTAATAATTTTAATTTTGTTAAGGTTAGATCATAACGACTTGGATGCGCAAGCACCGCTTCCCCTCCGGCCATGTGAATGGCATTAACCGCATCAGCAATGCTGCACCATGTTGCAGGCACATAAGCATACCCACCTTTACCTAGGTACTTTTTAAATGCGCGTTTGATGTCCTTAACATAGCCATTAGCGACTAAAAATCTTGCAAAATGGGCGCGCGAAACAATGTCTCCTTTCGCAAATTGTTGTGCTTGCTGATAAGCATTTTCAATACTAACCTTTGCCAATTTTTGGCTTATTGCCAACGCTCGATTAATTCGTCCTTGCTCTTGTGATGATAATAGTGTCAATAATTGAGGATGCTCAATATCAATATTGAGTCCCACAATATGGATTTCGTTATTTTTCCAAGCCGTTGATATTTCAACACCACAAACTAATTTAACAGGCAAATTTTCATTAGCAATTGTTTGTTGAGCTTCAGGTAAGCCTTTAACGGTGTCATGATCGGTAATAGCCAAAATATCGATTTGGTTATCCACCGCTCTTTTGACAAGATCGCTGGGCGTTAAAACACCATCTGATGCTGTAGTATGAGAATGTAAATCAACGATCACTTTTTTCTCGAAAATTATTTTGAAACGTGTAATATACCACACAATTTGCATGACCACTAAAAGGTATATTATGAAAGATCAAATTATTCTTGCTCAGCAAGATACTAACGCTATTATTCAAGAATTGTTAGACGATGGTAGCGATCCTCATGCGCTTTATATTATTGAACATCATGTTTCATCGCAAGATTTTGATAAACTAGAAAAAATAGCAGTAGAAGCTTATAAGTTAGGCTATGAAGCAACCGATCCCGATGAAGATGTTGACGATGCGGGCAACGTTGTTATCGGTTTTGATATCATTGCCGAAATTCCGCTTAATGCTGAATTAATCAATGCGCAAATTGCCGAAATCATTACTCTTACCGCCCAATTTGGCGTCAATTATGACGGTTGGGGCACTTATTTTGAAGATGGAAGTGATGACGATTTCGATGATAGTGAACTTATGGACACACTTCATTAATGTGTTATTAATCTATTTTGTTATTGACTATTCTTATCCGTTAAACAACGGATAAGAATATTGGGTTAATTTAATCTATTTCAATTCTTCTATACGGCTCGTTCTTTTGTGATTTGGCGATACGCTACGAATAGAGACTGTTTCGCCTTTTCTAATGCCTACTGGTTCAGTGTAGCGATGCCAGTTTTTACCTTGATTGGTTGAGTATTCAATGGTTAAACCAGGAAATACAATATTGGCTACTAATTGACCGTTTTCAATTTTAGCACCTGGAACAGGCAAGCGATAATCTATACTAGCTAAATCCAGTTTTTGCAGTTCACGCTGCCCAACTAAATTAGCAAAGCGAATCCAATCATTAAGTAATTGTTGTTGATCAACATAATGCGTTGTTCCCTGAGCAAATTGACGATCTTTTTGGTAGTCAATTTCCCAATCGGCTTGATGCCAAGCTCTTTCGGCGACTGCTAACAAACGTGGAAACGTCATGTATTCCATTTTTTTATCTGTCCGAATATCTTCAGTCCAAATCTGAGCAGATATGCCATAAGCGCCTGACCAATTCATTGTGCCCTTAGCCGTAAATGGATTACCATCGCGATCAACTGAGGTTTCTGCATTTTGTGGCAAATTATTTGGTGCGAAACTAAATATTTTACGTTCATCATTAAAGCGCGTTGCCCAATAATAACCACTCTCTTTTGGATTGACTTCATATGGCATATCTAAATAGACGTAATCAGGATTAGAAATGATCACTTGATAACCTTTATTAGACCACTCATTTACAGAATCAAATCCTCCCCAATATAATGTATCCCAAAAGTTAACCGTCACTTTATCAACCGCAAAAGATTTTGCATTCTCAGCATATTTCATGCCATCTTGCCATGCTTGCATATGGTTAATGCCATGAGATTTTATTATCGTACTGACTTGTTGTGCAAAATAACTAGGTAAATGTTCAATATCTTTTACCTTTCCTTTTGACACAAAGGTTTGGCAAGCTTGAGATTTTGCCCATGAATGATCTTCTATGCTTTGATCTATCGTTCCTTTAGCATCAGTTTTATCTTTTGCTTGTAGATCTTGATAACCTGCACCTAAACGAATATTTTTAGCCTCATCACCACCAAAATGCCAAGTGTGAAGTGGTTGGCCAGCTTCAATATGCATTTTTGCTATTTCATCTATGATTTTATTGACAAAACGTTTAGATGAATCAAGACAAGGATTTAAATAACTTAAACGATTATAAAATTGTACTGTTGTGGTATTAGATGTATCGGTTGGATCAACTAGTCGAAACTCATTAGCTTGTGCTTCTTTGCCATCTGCTATTAAACGTTTATAACGTGCTTCCATTGACACAATTGCGGCTCTGGCATGAGCGGGCATATCAATTTCAGGAATCACCTCGATAAAGCGTGCTTTCGCATATTTTACAATTTCTATATAATCTCGACGAGTTAAAAAACCTGATCCATTCGTATCACTTTCAGGACCCGAACCTAATTGTGGTAATAAACAATGTTGCTCAGTAAGATCATGGCAACGTTTGCTGCCAATATCGGTTAGTTCAGGTAAGTCTGGAATTTCAATTCGCCAACCTTCATCATCACTTAAGTGGAAATGAAACTTATTTAGTTTATATTTTGCCATTTGGTCCAATAAGCGCATAATGGATGCTTTAGATTTAAAATTACGACCAATATCGAGCATAATACCGCGATAAGCAAAACGTGGGGAATCAAACACATTTAGTGTTGGAATTGTTTTAAGTTCGTTTACGGGAATCAATGATAAAATGGATTGTACAGCATAAAAAATACCGCTTTCGTCGTAAGCTGTTATTAAAGCCTCATCTTTTTTAATATCTAATTGATATCCCCCTGATTGTCCTTGTTTGAATTGTTCAGGAGCAATTGCCGCTTTTATTTTATAACCATTTTGAGTAACGGGAATATTTAACGCATTAAACGCCGTGTTTAAAATTGTTAAGCTTTCTTGATTTAAGTCATTAAGTATTAGATTCACCCCTTGCTGACCAATTGTTATATCTTCTTTTTTTAATGTCATTTTTGCAGGTGTTGGCAAAATTTGCCCGCGGAGTGATTCTGCCGATAATTTCTTAATATCCGAATTATATTGGAAACGAGTATTAGGTGTCATTAGTGTATTGTGATCATCGGTTGTCCTTTTCCAGTTTTGTTGAATCGGTGCAACAAAAGCCGATAAATTGTCAGTCCCCGTGTTAGTATTAGCAATGATTTTGGGTTTAGCATTACTTGATGTGATATACCAACGAGGCATTAAATCACTTTCACTTACCATCCAATATTCAGCAATAACCGGAATATTTACTGTGGCATTAGCTGGAATCGAAGTAAATTTTTCTGTTGGCTCGATTTTATGAAGATCACCAGTAATGTGAGTTATTTTGAACTGTTCATTATTTACCGCTAAAATCATCCGGATATTATTAAAATAAATAACCCAATCCTTATCCTTGATTGCTGGACCATTATTCTTTAGCGAAATCTGCACCTTATTACAAGCAGCCCAATCAGCACCTAAAGCTGAACAATTTACACCATGTTCCCCAGCTTGATTGTCTATTACCTCATATTTAACATTGAGTTGTGAACTCATTGAGTCAACAATTTGTTGAGAAGCAAAAACAGATTGGCTTGCTCCCATACTTAACAAAGAAGCAATTGAAGTGGCTAATATTGCGGTTTTTATCTTTTTCATCATTTTTACCTATTTTGGTTGAGCGCTAAACACAGTGAATGGAATTGTGACAATGAATTTGATATCTCGCTCATCTTGAAAGATATTGCCATATCCACCGCCCCAGCTTGGTATACTATTTGAGTGATTGTTATATTTGGTGTAGTGCAATTGGAAAGTCGTATCTTTTGCCCAACTTTCTTGCACGGTATACCCTAAATCAAAGTTATATGCTGATTCAATCAAACGTTGTTTTTGATTGAATTGTCGATTAGTGCTTGGTTTTGCGTTCCAACCATAAGCATAAGAAGCCCCTGTTTTCCAACCTGCTAAAGAGTAAGATAGGTTACTTAAATCATAAGTTATTTCAGCAAACAGGGCTTTTTCACCATTGGCATTAAAGTCGGAACGTGAATTCCACCATACATCTAAACGGCCATTTGATGAAGCATAATCAGGTGTCATACGTTGTAAAAAGAATCCTTGCTCACCTTCAGCTTTAACACAAACCCCTTCAAGTCGCAGACCAACAGGACCAACTTGATAACCTAATGTCGCTGCTTGTAGCCATGCTAAACCATCATAAACATCTTTGCCTTTATGAGACTGATCTTTAGCACCATAAAATTGATAACTCATGGTTAGAGGGCTATCAAACACGTTCATTTTATAAGACACTTTACCAAAAAATTGGTTCATATAATTGTGCGCTTGGCCAAATGCACTTTCTAGTACTAAATTATTTTTGAAGTCATACTTCAAGCCAGCAGAATGTAAATAATCAATTTTTTTACCCGCGCCCCATTGTTTGAATTCATAGAGCCTTTTATACCATGGCGCTTTATATTTATCTGTCCACATGTAAGACATTGATAATGCACCGGCTGTATCAAAATCAAGTGTGGAACCCAATTCAAATCCACGATAAGTGCCCGGTAATAAGCTCCAGTGTGGTGCCAGTAACGTTTGTCCCGAAGGTTGAATATAACCTGCTTTCAGCCACAATAACTCATCGATTTTAAAATTCGCTTGTGCTTTATAAAAACTAAGCCCACTGACGTCTTTTTTCCAATCTTCATCCCAACGAGTGTTTGCACCACTAAATCCAATTTCATTTGGATGACCATTGCCACCATTACTCACTTCCCAAGCGCCATAACCGCCTAGCTCGATAGCAAATCTATTGGCAATATACCCAGAACGGAAGTCCAAATTACTATTAAAGGTTGATTGCCTAATATTGCTTTTATATTTATCAGTTTCGATATCTTTACGATCACGATCGCGATTCCAAAAAAAGACATTACCAGTTAATGAAGAATCTTCAATAAAGTCATTTACACCCGATGCATAAACAGGGATTGCACTGGTTAAAATAGATAAGGACAAAATCAGTTTAGTTAAAGGATTAAATGGTCGAGGTATTATTTGTGCATTACAGATATTCATCTTTATTTTCCTAAAATTATTCTGTTTAATTAATAATAAAATTCATCAAGCTCTAACTTACATGGGCAAGCAGAACAACAGATTAATATTTTCTTAGAATTCGAAAGACACATTATTTTCATTAGCGTATACAAATCAGTGTAGCCTAATAAAAACGTTATCAATGGTGATATTGACTTGAAATACGCAGTTTTATAATGCATAAACATATTTTATCTAGCAAATTAAACAATCTAAAATCGTGATCTAAATCACCAAAATAGCCATTATTTATACGATTTTTTAGATAAAAATCACAACTTTTTTTATTATGAAAAATAAAAAAAATCAGATTTTGAGTTTAAAACACGAGTGAATATTGATGTTAACCTATAAAAACAAGAATGGAGGTAAATAGGATAAATAAGACGAAGAAAGCAATAAGGTAAAAAAAGAGGAATCACTCGGATTCCTCTTTTTATTGGCATAAAAAAATATGTTACTTTTAATTTTCAGTATCAATTTCATCAAAGCTTTTTATTAGCTCATCAATCGCTTTCATTTGTTTTAAGAAAGGTTCAAGTTTATCAAGTGGTAACGCTGATGGACCATCGCATTTTGCATGGCTCGGATCGGGGTGTGATTCTAAAAATAACCCAGCTATACCAACAGCCATACCTGAACGCGCAAGCTCAGTGACTTGACCACGACGCCCGCTAGATGCTGCGCCCATTGGATCACGACACTGCAAGGCATGAGTAACATCAAAAATAACGGGTGAACCTTTGCTGGCTTTTTTCATAATGTTAAAACCTAGCATATCCACCACTAAATTATCATAACCAAAACAACTACCCCGATCACAAAGGATAATTTGATCATTGCCTGCTTCTTCAAATTTTTCAACGATATTTCCCATTTGTCCAGGACTGACAAATTGCGGTTTTTTGACATTAATTACTGCACCTGTTTTCGCCATTGCAACAACGAGATCCGTTTGCCTTGCTAAAAAGGCCGGTAATTGAATCACATCAACCACATCAGCAACGGGTTGACATTGCGCTTCGGTATGGACATCGGTAATAATTTTAATGCCAAACTGTTGTTTAAGCTCTTGGAAGATTTTAAGCCCTTCTTCTAAGCCAGGTCCACGATAAGAATGGATTGATGAGCGATTCGCTTTATCGAAAGACGCTTTAAAAATATAAGGGATATTTAGTTTATTAGTGATGGTAACATAATGTTCACAAATTCTCATTGCCAAATCGCGAGATTCAAGTACATTCATACCACCAAATAGTACAAAAGGTAGATCATTGGCGACAGTAATATCACCAACGTTTACTTTTTTTTGCTGCATCATAAATAAAATTTTCCTAGTTAAGGTTTGAACCAGCGACCAAGTGTGACTCGATCATTACCACTGTAGTCGGTGAAAGTTTCAACTAATTGAAATCCGTGTTGTTTAAAAATGGTTTGCACTGCTTCACCTTGTTTCCAACCATGTTCTATCAGTAACCAACCATATTGGTTTAAATGCTTAGTTGCACCTTTTACAATTAGTTTAATATCAGCTAAACCATCATCTTCAGAAACTAGCGCACTTCTTGGTTCATAGCGCACATCACCTTGTGATAAGTGAATATCGGTTGGCTCAATGTAAGGAGGATTACTGACAATCATTGAAAACTTGCGGTTTTTGATTGGTTTATACCAATCTCCTTGTAAAAAATAGACATTATTTACCCCAATTTGGGTTGCATTTTGTTGAGCTAAAATTAGCGCATCTTTATTTTTTTCAATTGCGGTAAATAAACAGTCTTGGCGCTCAGTTGCCATAGCAATAACTATTGCACCAGTACCCGTACCAAGATCCAACACTTCGCATGGCACTTTAGGTAGATACTCTAAACCTAATTCAACTAATTTTTCGGTATCAGGTCTCGGTATTAACGTGGCATTAGAAACATTAAATTTCAAAGACCAAAATTCTTTTTCGCCAGTAATATAAGCGATAGGTTCACCGTTTTGCCTGCGTTTTAAACATTCAGATAAAGCTATTAATTCATCATCAGTAAGTAATGTTTCACTAAACGCCATTAAAAATGTTCGCGTTTTGTGAGTCACATAACTTAATAAAATTTCGGCATCACGCTTTGGGCTTTCACTATCAGTTAACGTTTGAGATGCGCACTTAAGCCATTGTAAATAAGTCATTCATCTTGTTCCGATAAAGCGGCCAGTTGATCTGCTTGATATTCTTGTACAATTGGATCGATTAGCATCTCTAATTTCCCCGCCATCACTTCGTCTAAACGATAAAGCGTTAGGTTGATTCGATGATCAGTAACTCGACCTTGTGGATAGTTATATGTTCTAATTCTATCTGAACGATCACCCGAACCTAATAAATTACGTCTTGTCGAGGCTTCTTCTTGTTGACGCTTGCGTAGTTCCGCATCTTGAATGCGCGCAGCCAATACCGACATCGCTTTGGCTCTATTTTTATGTTGTGAGCGCTCATCTTGACACTCAACCACAATACCTGTTGGTAGATGGGTAATACGAATGGCCGAATCGGTAGTATTAACATGCTGACCACCGGCACCAGATGAACGATAAGTATCAATTTTTAAATCAGCAGGATTAATTTCGGGCATTTCAGCTTCAGGCACTTCGGGCAAAACAGCGACGGTACAAGCTGAAGTATGAATACGACCTTGCGATTCCGTTTCTGGCACACGTTGAACACGATGCCCTCCCGATTCAAACTTCAAATGACCATAAACTCCATCACCACTCACTAGCATAATAACTTCTTTATAGCCACCATGCTCACCATCACTTGCACTCATAATTTCAACGCGCCAATTGCGTGATTCAGCATAACGTGTATACATTCGGGCTAAGTCACCAGCAAAAATAGCGGCTTCATCGCCACCCGTTCCCGCTCTCACTTCGACAAAACAGTTATATTCGTCATTAGGATCTTTAGGAAGTAATAGCACTTGTAATTGCTTTTCTTGCTCTTCAATTCGACTTAATGCTTCGTTTAATTCCTCTTGCGCCATTTCGCTCATTTCAGGATCGGATAGCATCATTTTAGCTGTCTCAATATCCTCTTGTGTTTGCTTCCAATCAGAAAAACACTTAACCACTCCAGTTAACTGTGAATATTCTTTAGAAAGTGTGCGAAAACGATTTTGATCGGCAATAACCGAAGCATCAGACAACAATGCTTGAACTTCTTCATAACGCTCTTGTAGCGTTTCTAACTTACTGATAATTGAAGATTTCATAAAAATATATTTTAAATGATAGAAATTAATTAAATTTGTGGGGCATTATATACTCAATCGGCTTTAAAATACAGTTTGAGCTAGTTATCAGGCTTATATCGCATAAACAATATATAGCAAGGAAATTGATGTTATATGCAAATAACCGATATATCAGAAATTTAATATTAGCTTTCTTGAATTTTGTGATTGTGGTTTTGGTTAAAAAAACTTATTCTGTATCAATCTTCTATTCTTTAGATATTACGTTAATTAAATTCTGTTATAAGCTAAATTTTAAAATCTGAAAAATGATAATTGAAATTGAAAGTTTTTATGGTAATACATTAATTTCAGGAAAAACATTATCAATAGGGCAGTTAAAATCACGTATGATGACTGTTCTTAATATGGTTGATACCCAAAATTTCACTCACACTTTTTGCCTTAGTTATGGTTATCAAATTTATCCATATGATAAAAATATTGCTGTGGATTATGTGATTGATTTAGATATTTATCATGTTTATCAACCTTATTGTTAATCGCTACAGATTATTTTATTTTCAGAAAGTATTCAAACACTACATATAATGATATTCATCCAGATTCAAAAGTACTAAAAGAACCCGACAAGTAATACAAAGAATAAAATAATGCTCATTTGTATATTTTATATTATTCAAGAAATACTGCTCAAAAAGTACAAAGGCTAAATTCAATAAAATGGATACTTGTGTAATTTATCAAACAAAAAATTCAGTTCTGACATGTCAACTCGGAACCTGTATCTAAAGATTGTTTATTTAATCCCTATACCTTATGAATCACAATTCCAAGCCATTTTATCTAAGGAAAAAGCTTCTCCTACTAATTTGAGTTGTCTTATTCATCACAATTCTCACTTTAAAGTCTATCGATTGTTACTAGACAGTTCATGGCCTATAATAGATAGGTTTATGTTGGTATTTTTTATAAATTAATCATATTCAATTTTATATCTGCCAATAACATCAAAAATATGATCATAAGTGCTAAGAATTACGCGTTGCTTGCCTTTTTTATGAACTTCATCAACTAAATCAAAACTAGATTTTGAATATTTTCCATAAGGGTATTCATCTATTAGATAAATAGATAAGCTATCAATATCACTAAAAATAAATGTAACTTTAACTTCTGGAACATTTAAGATTTCTGGCTTACAGCCTGCTAATGATAATGACGTATTGACCATCAAAGTGAATGGTATACATTCTAATTTAACGTCAGATAATATCAATGCATTGCGTGTATAAATAATGCCGTATTTTGTTTGTATTTCCTGTGTATTCATATCAAACTCATTTTTCCAATTTATTAGGGCGTGTTGATCTTTTGTGATTATTTTTTAGACGGCATGATGTGAGTTATAATAATTCTGCAAAAAACAACCATAACTCGATTCATCATGCCAAGAACAATGCTAACAGATAAACGGTGGGAAAAGCTACTACAAATAATGAAAAATACCGGCCGAGTTTATAATAAATCCGAGCATCGGATGACGTTTGAAGGGATC